>CALWNA010000018.1 GCA_944382505.1 uncultured Lachnospiraceae bacterium | reverse complement strand
AAACGGAAAGGAATATGAAAACGTAATTCTTCAGGATAAGACAGGGGTACTGGATGCAAAAATCTGGGATCCGCAGTCCATGGGAATTGATGATTTTGAAGCGCTTGATTATGTTGAGGTTAACGGTGATGTGACAGTTTTTAACGGTCAGATGCAGCTCAGCATTAAGCGCGCCAGAAAAGTCAGCGAAAGCGATGTGGAAGAAGCAAATTATCTTCCGGTTACGGATAAGGATATGGACCAGATGATGGCAGAAATGCTGCAATTTATTGCAGGAGTGGAAAATCCTTACTATAAACAGCTTTTAAGCAGACTGTTTGTGGAAAATACAGAATTTGCAGAGGCATTTAAAAAACATTCGGCGGCAAAGAGTGTTCACCATGGCTTTATCGGCGGGCTTTTGGAACATACATTGTCTGTGACAAAATTATGCGATTTTTACACAACCCGGTATCCGATTTTGAACCGTGATCTGCTGATTACCGCAGCGCTTTGCCATGATATCGGAAAGGTTTATGAGCTTTCGGATTTTCCGTTGAATGATTATACAGATGCGGGACAACTTTTGGGGCATATTGTAATGGGTTCGGAAATGGTTGGAGATATTATTAAAACGATCCCGGGATTTCCAAAGGTTATGGCAAATGAACTGAAGCATTGTATATTGGCACATCACGGGGAACTGGAGTACGGTTCGCCAAAAAAACCGGCATTGATAGAGGCGCTGGCGCTTAATTTTGCCGACAATACAGACGCAAAACTGGAAACGATGACAGAACTGTTCCGCAGTAACAGTACCGCCGGACCGGAACAGTGGATGGGCTATAACAGGCTGATGGAGAGCAATGTAAGAAAGACAACCCGACAGGCATAATTTTGCGGCAAAAGCGATAAAAACAGAATTGGAACGATAAGGCGGAAAAAAAGAAGCAGAAAATCAGAGCGGGAAATAGTAAATGCCGGCGAAGCAATCAGAATTGGGGAAGTAGGACGTTATTATATGTTTTGCAAAAATGATATTTTAACAGTGGAAATTACAGATCAGGGAACTACGGGAGAGGGCATAGGCAAAATAGACGGCTACGCCCTTTTTGTTAAAGATACGGTTATCGGAGATGAAGTAAAAGTAAAGATTATGAAGGCAAAGAAAAATTATGCTTTTGCCAAATTGATTGAGATTATCAAACCGTCGCCCAATCGTGTTGTTCCGCCATGTTCTGTGGCAAAAAGCTGTGGAGGCTGTCAGCTTCAGGCAATGAGCTATCAGGAGCAGCTGCGATTTAAAACAGATAAGGTTTATAACAATATTAAAAGAATCGGCGGGATTGAAGATTTTGCAATGAAGCCTATTATTGGAATGGAAGAGCCCTTTTATTACAGAAACAAGGCACAGTTTCCGGTGGGCTGCAATAGGGATGGGAAAATTGTGGCCGGATTTTATGCGGGAAGAACCCATTCCATCATAGATATCGATAGCTGTATGCTGGAACTTCGTCCGGATGGAATCGATGTGAATGAGAAAGTCATGAATATTGTGAAGGATTTTATGGAACGGGAGGAAATCAGACCTTACGATGAAGTTTCCGGCAGCGGACTCCTCCGGCATGTACTGATACGCATTGGCAAGACGACAAAACAGGTCATGGTATGCCTTATTATAAACGGAAGCACGATTCCAAAACAGAAATTGCTGGTGGAGAGACTTTTGACCGTGCCGAAAATGACAGACATTTCACTGAATGTCAACTATGAGAGAAATAATGTCATTATGGGAACAGAAATCGTCCCGCTCTTTGGCCCGGGATATATTGAAGATTATATTGGGGATGTGAAGTTTCGGATTTCTCCGAGGTCTTTTTTTCAGGTCAATCCCGTGCAGACAGAGAAGCTATACAATAGAGCTTTGGAATATGCCGATTTACATGGAAATGAAACGGTGTGGGATTTGTATTGCGGCATAGGAAGTATTTCATTATTTCTTGCAAAAAAGGCAAAGAAGGTCATCGGGGTGGAAATTATTCCGGAGGCAATCGAGGATGCGAGAGTGAATGCAAAAATCAATAATATAAATAATGTAGAATTTTTTGTGGGGGCAGCAGAAGATGTTGTTCCGAAATATTTTGAGGAACATGCCGGCGCACCGGAGTGTAAGCCGGATGTCATCGTTGTGGATCCGCCCCGCAAGGGTTGCGACTCCAAGCTTTTGGAAACGATGGTGCAGATGGCGCCGAAGCGGATTGTCTATGTCAGTTGTGACAGCGCAACGCTGGCAAGAGATCTAAAGTGGCTTAACGGACACGGATATGAACTGGAAGAGGTAACGCCCTGCGATATGTTCGGGCAGACAGTGCATGTGGAGACAGTTGTATTGATGTCACGCTCAGGGACTGACTGCTGAAAAAGTGCCGTATTTCCAGGATTTTCCGGCATTTTTCCGCCAGATTCGGAGAACAGATTTGATTGAAAAAACACTCTGCCAGAATTTATCAACGGCTCCAATGGTCGGGGTGGATAGACCGTTTGGATGTGGGCAGGTTGAGTGTGTGGATTAGATGATAACAAATCTAACCTCTTAACTGTTGCAAAATGACTGACAGTAGATTAGACATTTGGGAAGGGGGGTTGTTGTATGTCGACCAAAAGGCAGCACTATGTTCCACGTGTTTATATGAAAGCGTGGGAAACAACGGTAGAAACAATAAAAGAACCGGCTAAGAAATTTCAGGGTGTTTATGTATTTAATAATTCGGAAATTGGTGATGGAGCAAATAGAAATTCGGTTTTATGGAAGCCTCATCTTTATACAATAAATTTCCGGTATTCGTTTATATGCCAATCTTGTTCTAAGGTTAAAACTCAATTCGTGAATATGATATATGAATTACTTAGAAATGGTTTCAAACAACCTATATATGGCAAATATGGGTATAGTATTATTAAGACAAAGAAAAGTATAAATAAGCATTTTTATGAGATTCCAAGTTGGGAATTTTATTATTATGATGGAAATCCGGCAAGAAAAACAGCTATTATCAATCAGATAAATGCTTTAAACTGCTTCATTCTTGAAGATGCGTTCGATGCTTTTTTAGAACAAAACTGGGAAAACATATATAAAAGTTTTATACAAAGTGTTCATAATGGAACACCAGTTGGAATCGAAAGAAATGAGAGAATAATTCCGGAAAAGATAGCAAATGATATGCTTGCGGCATTTTTTATTATGTTATGCAGAAATCCTAGGTTTGATGCAATGGGCGTATATAATATAATCAAAGATAATCTTTTATATCCGATGTTAACATCATTGTGTCGCGCTGAAAAAGATCCTAAAGAGACATTAGAAAATGAGACCGCAGAGGCTTTGGGATATGCGGATGAATTGATGACTGGTATATGGTATTCTGAATTGTACAAGATGTTTTTTAAGAAGAAAGGCGGATTTTACCATAATGCAGTTAAACAAGCATTCACTGGATGTCAAATGATTCTTTTTGAGGCTTACAACAATGCTGGTTCATTTATTACATCTGATAATCCAGCGTTTGAACATAGGACAGTGATTGAAAGGCAGAATTCAAGTGGGATGATATTTCCGCTATCACCAAAGTATTTGATTTTCATAGCTAAAGGTGATAAAGGAATAAATATTGTTGACCATAGATTTGCTGATAGTGATACAATTAAACATTATAATAGAATTATTGCTCGGCATAAGACAGACACGCTTATTTCGGTGTCCAAAAATATAAAGGAAGTCATGTGAATACGCGAAAATTATAAGGCCTTTCCATAGAAACGATACGAGATAACAGATATGCTGTCAAAGGTGATGGTAATAAGGTATCCATTGCCTGTACAGCGGGCATTTTTTCAAAAATGACTTCGATATCGGAATAAGCATTAAATTGGGCGATACGAGCAATATAGAACCTTTTAACGATACCATATAGCAGAAAGGGGCGCTTTTGACCACAGTAGTAGCTACAGCATATCAATATGGCACAAGGAGAACACTGCCTTTCTGTGCCTTAGAACATAAAAATCTCAGAAATCAAGTAGTTTCCGTGCCATAAGCACATATAGACATTGTATTAAAGATAACGCCTTGATAGACTTGGCATAAAGCGGAAACGGTTTTCTTACATAGACTGAAAAGGAAGGTGATATTGAGTGAACAATGATCCTTTTAAAGAATATATTAGAGAGTCCGATCCGGATAAACGGGAAAAAGGGTATGCATGGCATACTGCAATCGGACTGCAAGCAGTTGACGGCCTGAAGACATCCGAATATCTGGTGCATACGGCTGTCCGTAATATTGAGGGCGAGATATCCTTTGAAGAAGCAAATGCCCTCCTTCAGACCTATTATGAGGAGAATCCTGCTCGCGATACAGGAGATCGTACCGAGGAAGCAGACAAGGTCTCGGCAAGAATTGCAGCGCTTCTTTCCGAGAAAGCGTTCAGCTTCACGCCAAATGAATATCTTTCCATTCACAGAAAGCTGTTCACCGGTATCTATTCTCATGCAGGATGTATCCGGGATTACAACATCACGAAGAAAGAATGGGTGCTTGATGGAGCGACGGTGCTCTACGGCAGTGCCACGGAGCTTCGAGCGACTCTAGATTACGATTTTTCTGAAGAGAGAAAATTCTCATATCGCAATCTTTCACTGGATGAAATTATCCATCACCTTGCGGTATTTATTTCAAGACTATGGCAGATTCACGTATTTGAAGAGGGAAATACCAGAACGACGGCAGTGTTTTTTATTTAAATATCTGAGAACGTTTGGTTTTGATGTGACAAATGATATTTTTGCTGAGAATGCATGGTACTTTCGTAATTCTCTTGTCAGGGCAAATTATAATGATCTGAAAAATGGTATTCACGAGACGACGGAATTTCTGGAGTTGTTCTTAAGAAATCTTCTGCTGAATGAAAATCATCCGCTCCATAACCGGACATTGCATATTAGCGGTACATTCAAAGAAACAGAAAAACCGGACATTGAAACCAAAAAACCGGACATTGAAGAATTAAAAACGGACATTGAGAAATTATTCCGACCGAAAACGGTAAGCCATATCTTAAAGCTTTATGAGGCGTTTCCTGGTCAGGATATTTTTGGACGCTCGGATGTGATGAAGGTAATTGACATTAAAACGTCCAGAACATCGGAGCTTTTGAAAGAGATGTCAGAACGTGGAATTATCGAACAGGTATCCGGTCATGGAAAAGGAAAGTATAGATTCAGACGGCGGCAGGGTTGAGACAATGGAAATCCCATACATTCACCTAAAAGCCAAGTTGAGATAATGGCACTTCTTTCCTGTTGCTTATTATAGAGATTGTGCGCTCTTGTTTTTAAGCGATAAATGAAGCAGAAAAAGATAATCAAAAGCTTACAGTACATTTACAATAAAAACAAAAAATCCAACAGAGGAAAAATAAAATTATGATAACCATAGCAAAAATTCATACAGATTTCCCGGAAAAATTTGGGATTCCGCGACAGAGCGGACTGGTGCCGTCGCTGAGAGGGACTATTGTATTTGAACCGGAATTTCGCAATGCAGATGCACTGCGGGGATTGGAGGATTTTTCACATATCTGGCTTTTATGGGAATTTTCCAAAGCAATCCGAAGGGAATGGTCGCCGACGGTTCGTCCGCCGCGTCTTGGCGGAAACCGACGAATGGGCGTGTTTGCAACCCGCTCGCCTTTTCGCCCAAATCCGATAGGTCTTTCCCTTGTAAAGTTGGAGGGGATTGCCTTGCAGGGGAAAAATGGTCCGGAGATTTATGTTTCAGGGGCAGATATCCTTGATGGTACGCCGATTTATGACATAAAGCCCTACCTGCCTTTCGCGGACTGTTGCCCGGAAGCAACCGGTGGTTTTGCAGAGGATGTACGGGAGCGTCAATTGACGGTAAATTGCTCACAGGGGCTTTGGCAGCAAATTCCTGAAAAACATCGTCAGACGGTTATGGACATCCTGGCACAGGACCCTCGACCGTCTTATCAGCATGATTCGGAACGGATTTATGGCATGGACTATGGTGATATGGAAATTCGATTTACTGTGGATGGAGACATTTTGACGGTCAGGGAGATCGCTTTCAAAGAAGTTTAGCGTAGTTTTTGTCAAATATACTTGTTTTATGGAATGAAATCTATTAAATTATAAAAGTATTATTACATTTTTACTGAGAGGTACGAAAAATGGAGGATAATAAAAAGTTTAAAAACATTAAATTAATTGTTACAGATGTGGACGATACCGTTGTACCGGAGAGCCATATGGATTTGAATCCGGAATATTTTGATGTGATTCGCAAATTCAGGGAAAAAGGAATTATTTTTGTGGGGGCAAGCGGCAGACAGAAAGTGAGCGTTAAAAAAGTCTTTGCTCCGGTACAGGATGAGGTCGCCTACCTAGCAGATAATGGAACGGACATTGAAACAAAAGATTTTTCGGTCTCAATGAAGTTTGAAGAGGAAGATTACAAAAAACTTGCCGAAGAGCTGGAAGCTTTGGGAGGGGACTTTGAATATATGCCGTGTAAGCCGGATTGGGGATATGTGGATGAAAGGGCAGAGGATTTTTATCAATTATTTGAACGATATGGGTTTCAGATGAAAAAGGTAAAAAATCTTGTGAATTTAAAAGATATCTGCAAAGTTTCTCTCTATCATCCGGATGGTATTCCAAAAGATATCGAGCAGAAAATGAAGGACGAATGGTCGGATAGGATGGATGTCTGCATTGCGGGAAAAGCATATCTGGATTTTACAAAGAAGGGCTGTAACAAAGGGAATGGCGTGAAAATCCTTCAGCAGTATTATGGCATCACGCCGGAGGAGACAGTGACATTTGGCAATGCGGATAACGACATTTCCATGATTCTTCAGTCAAAATACGGATATGCGGTAGGAAACGCCAGCGAAAATCTGAAAAAGGCGGCCTATGAAATTATCGGTGAAGTGAAAGATGACGCTGTGCTCAAAAAGATGAAGGAAATTCTGGAAAGTATGTGAAATTGTGGGGAAATGCAATAAATTATTAAAAAGAATCTCAATAAAATCTTGTGTGTACTGCAAAAACAAGTTATTATAAAAAAGTGTGAGATAAAAGTAAGAGGAAGAGAGAATCTTTTGCTCTCAGTGTATGTAATTTGCGCTGGAAATACGTGAAAATACTGCATTGAAATATAATTAAGAAATGAGGATAAAAACATGGGTGGATTTTTTGGCGTGGCATCGCATCAGGATTGTGTGTTTGATTTGTTTTTTGGAATTGACTATCATTCACATTTGGGAACAAGACGTGGAGGAATGGCAGTATATGGGCAGAATGGATTTAACCGTGCCATTCATAATATTGAAAATTCACCTTTCAGGACGAAATTTGACAAAGATGTTCATGAAATGAAAGGATTTTATGGAATAGGCTGTATTTCCGATTATGAACCCCAACCATTGATTATTCGTTCCCATCACGGAACATATGCGCTGACAACCGTGGGAAAGATTAATAATACAAAGGAGCTGACAAAGAAACTTTTTGATAATGGTCATGCACACTTCCAGGAGATGAGCGGAGGAGAGATTAATGCGACAGAGTTGGTCGCAGCGCTTATTAATCAAAAGGAAAATCTGATTGAGGGGATATCGTATGCCCAGAATATTATTGACGGTTCCATGTCCATCCTTCTGATGAATCATGCCGGCGTATATGCGGCAAGAGATAAAATGGGAAGGACGCCTGTTGTTATAGGACGTAAAAACGGTGCTTTTTGTGCTTCTTTTGAAAATTTTGCATACAAAAACCTGGGTTATTTGGATTACAAAGAACTCGGCCCGGGAGAAATTGTTGTCATGACAGACAAAAATTGTGTGACCTTGGTTAATCCAAATAAAGAAATGAAGATTTGTACTTTTCTTTGGGTTTACTATGGATACCCGGCAAGTTCTTATGAGGGGGTAAGCGTCGAACAGATGCGCTACAATTGTGGTGAGAAAATGGCAGAGAGAGATAATGTGCAGCCGGATATTGTGGCTGGTGTGCCGGATTCCGGTACTGCCCATGCAGTAGGATATGCGAACAAGTCGGGAATACCATTCTCAAGACCGTTCATTAAATATACACCGACCTGGCCCCGTTCGTTTATGCCGACAATACAAAGTAAGAGAGATTTGATTGCAAAAATGAAACTGCTTGCAGTAGAGGAATTGATTCGCGATAAGAGTCTTTTATTGATAGACGATTCCATTGTAAGAGGAACACAGCTTCGTGAAACGACAGAATTTTTATATCAGAGCGGCGCCAGAGAGGTGCATATTCGTCCGGCATGTCCACCGCTTCTGTACGGATGTAAATATTTAAACTTTTCACGTTCCTCATCGGAGATGGATTTGATTACACGCCGTGTGATTGAACGTCTGGAAAATGGAAATGTTACAGATGAAGTGCTACAGGAATATGCTGATCCGGAATCAGAAAAATATGAACAGATGGTAGAGGAGATTCGAAAGGAATTAAATTTTACAACGCTTAGATATAATAGACTGGATGATATGCTGGAGTCAACAGGAATTGACAAAAGCAAGCTCTGCACATATTGCTGGAATGGAAAGGAATAAAATAAAGCAATAAATTATGAAAATGGGGGAAATTGTTCTTCAGGGCAATGACTTTGTAAATTTCATTAAATTTTATTAATAAATTAAAAAAAAATTAACACTTGCATAATAAATTAAAAAGTGATAGAATACCTAAAGAACAAGGATGTTCAGAACACATACGTGTTGTGAGCGTCCTTGTTTTTTTGCAAAATGTCAGAACCGCCCCCTTTCGTTTGGGACTGACATTACATCAGCCTTTTTATGAGGATTGGGAGGGACTCCCCAAAACAAAAAGTATTTATTTAAGGATTGGAGGAATTGTTATGGGAACTATTAACTCAGGAGATACCGCTTTCATGATTATTTGTGCGGCCTTAGTATTTTTTATGACACCGGGGCTTGCATTCTTTTATGGCGGTTTAGTTAGGAGAAAAAATGTTGTTAACACAATGATGGCCTGCGTTGCTATTATGGGATTATCAGTAGTTATGTGGGCGCTTTTTGGGTATTCACTGGCTTTTGGAGGCAACCATGCGGGGATTATCGGAGACTTCCGTTGGTTTGGATTAAACGGAGTTGGAATGGAAGTCGGACCTTATGCTGACAGCATTCCGCATCTTGTATTCTGTGCATTCCAGATGATGTTTGCAATGATTACACCGGCATTAATCACAGGAGCGCTTGTGGGCAGAATGAAATTCAAGGCGTTATTTATCTTTATTGCACTCTGGTCAATCGTTGTTTATTACCCACTGGCACATATGGTTTGGGGTCAGGGAGGATTCCTTGCTGAACTCGGTTCCGTAGACTTTGCCGGAGGAAATGTCGTACATATCAGTTCAGGTGTAAGTGCTTTGACACTGGCAATTATTCTTGGCAGACGTAGGGGTTATGAGCATACAACATATAGAATTCACAATATTCCGTTTGTTGTCCTTGGTGCAGCAATGCTTTGGTTTGGATGGTTTGGATTTAATGCAGGCAGTTCATTAAAGGCAGACGGACTTGCAGCGCATGCGTTTATGACTTCTGCTATTTCAGCGGCAACAGCACTTCTCTCATGGATGTTAATTGATTATATAAAAGAAAAGAAGACTACACTGGTTGGTGCCTCAACAGGTCTTGTAGTCGGACTTGTAGCAATCACACCGGGTGCAGGTTTTGTGCCAATCTGGGCATCTTTTATCATCGGTTTACTTGTCAGCCCAATCTGCTACTTTGGAGTAAAACTTGTCAAGAAAAAATTACAGATAGATGATTCTTTGGATGCGTTCGGATGTCATGGAATTGGTGGTATCTGGGGCGGTATTGCCACAGGACTTTTCGGACAGAAATCCATCAACAGTGTTGCAAATTGGGACGGTCTTGTGTTTGGTGATTATCACCTGTTTGTTGCGCAGATTATAGGTATTGTTATTTCAATAGCAGTTGCCGTTGTGGGTACTTTAATCTGTGTTGCTATCGTCAGAATCTTTACGCCGCTCAGAGTCGATGCAAAAGAGGAACAGCTGGGTCTTGATATTACACAGCATGGAGAGACAGCTTATCCAAGCTTTAACGGAATGGATCAGTAAAAGTGGTATTGTGCATTATATCAATATAATTTATGTGGATGCACTGTAAGGTAGTTCATTGCTGTGCAATTGGTTACAATTTGTAGGAGGTAAAACGATGATGATAAAAATAGAGGCGATTGTAAGAGAAGAAAAATTTGAAGATGTAAAACAAGCGTTATCAGATATTGAAGTTAACGGAATTACAGTATCCCAGGTTATGGGGTGCGGAACACAGCGGGGATATAAAGAAATTGTCCGTGGTGTGGAAGTAGACGTACAGATGCAGCCTAAGATTAAGTTTGAAATTGTTGTCTCTTCCGAGGAGTGGGAGAAAAAGACAGTGGAGGCAATTCAAAAGGCAGCTTATACAGGTGAAGTTGGAGATGGAAAGATTTTCAGCTATGAAGTAAAATCAGCGTTGAAGATTCGTACAGGTGAGACTGGTTACGATGCAATTCAGGCGCAGAAATAAAAATCTGTTTAATTTATAAAAGGTCGAAAGTTGTTCAGAGGCAGATGAAAATGCCCGAAACAGGTTTCGACCTTTTTTGTAGTTTAAAATATGAATACTCTTATAAAAAATACACCCATAATAAAAATATTTTTATTGATTCATTATGCTTTTTAATTAATAAAATAAGTTTTTAAAAATAAATCTAACCAAAAAAAAGCCTCAAATTGTACAAAAATATGAAGTTTTTGTGCAAATCTCACAAAAAAAACGATAAAAACGTATTCATTTTAACAAATTATTGCAAAAAATATTTTTATTAAATATTCTAAAAAAGTAGCTGTGCAAAAAAGGCGAAATTTGTCAAAAGCACGTCGAACGTTTTTTATTTTTAAAGAGGAGGCAGAAATGAGAAAAGGTAAGTTGATTACCAAGGTCAAAAAGATAGGAGTAATCTTTTTGGCAACAGCAATGTTAGTGGGATTGTTACCATTACAGGGGGTTACGGCGAAAGCAGCAGACACAGATCCGTATGTTATTTCTAAAGGAAGAATGGTTTATGCCAGTTCGTCGGTATCAAGCAGCGATCCTTCCTATGCAGCGGACGGAACAACGGATACGAGATGGGAAAGCGCGTGGGGGAACACAACAGAATGGCTTTATATTGATTTAGGGAAAACAACCCAGATTACGGGCATCAAACTATATTGGGAAGGCGCTTACGCAAAAGCCTACAAAATTCAGACGTCTGATGATGAAGAAAACTGGACGGATATTTACTCCACATCAGATAGTTCCGGGGGAAATGAATCTCTAAACATTCGTGCAAACGCAAGATATGTCAGGATTTATATGACAGAAAAATTTCTTTCAGCATATGGTTACTCACTATATGAATTTGAAATCTGGGGATTGAATGGTGTTACAAAGAGACCGGAAAATTATGGAACAAACCTTGCAGAAGGCAAAAACGTAACTTGCTCAGCTATCAGAGATGAATGGTGGATGTACGATGATGATGGAAATCTCAAAGCGGATTCCGTGGCAAGCGTACAGGCTTCCAATGCAGTGGACGGAGATGACGGCACATCTTTTACATCTTATCAGGATAACAATCAGTGGATTTATGTGGATTTGGGCGGTTATTACAATATTGGAAGAATTATTTTAAAGTGGGGTGAAGACGCAGGAAAGGTATATGACATTCAGGCATCAAATGATGCGCAGAATTGGACAACAATATATCGAAGATTGGATGGTTATTCCGAGTTAGAAGAAAATCTTCCGATTTATGCAACGAATGTAAGATATATAAGAGTATACGGATATACAAAGGTTGCAAATGGAAGCGGATTTGCGATTAAAGAATTGGAAGTCTATCAATATCAGTCAGGGGATGAGCAGAAAACATATGCAATTGATCCATTACCGGAAAGTAAAATAGTCAAAGCAAACAAAGGATCATATGTGACAAATGACATTTATCTGGATACGGCAAAACTTCCAACATTTATAGATGAAGCAAATATTTCTGTACCAATTGATTCTAATGACTGGTGGCAGTCGTCCATGATTAAAACGTTTGGTAACAGAATGGAAACATTACCGTTTAAGACAGGATACTCGAAAAAGGGACTCAGTATTCTTACAGCTACGGCAGGATGGCTGCCGACAATGAGCGCAACAGATGTCAATGTTTCGGTCATTACAGAGGAAACGCCGGATTTATACATATTGCCGGAAAATCTTGACACGGAAACAGCATATGACAGAGTACATGATTACAGTGACTATACAGTAGATCTTCAGTTATGTGATGAAAGCGGTGTGGCAATGACATCTACACACGTAAAAGGTTCGCCATATATATACTGTGATTTTTCAAATAAAGAAACAGTTTTCATTACAGCATCAAACTTAACATCATACTTTGATGATAATGGAAATGCGATATTAACAGAAAATAACACAATTACGACAGACCATATTGGCATTCATGTGACTGACAGCGATAATAAAGAAGGGACAAAGACTTCTTCAAGCTACTATTGTATTACATTGCCGGAAGGTACAAAAGTTAAGAACAGTGGTGGAAAACTGAAAATTACTTTTGCAGGTCGTGACAGATATATGTCCGTTGGAACAATGCAGAATAAATCTCAGTTAAACACATTCTATCAGCATGGATATGCGTTTGTGACAGAGACGGCGGTAACCTACGAATATAGCGAAAGTATGTCACAGATTACGTCAAAATATAACGCGACAACAGAGCTTAAGAGAAATGGGTACTCTAATACGACAATGCAGCTTATGCTGCCACATCAGTGGAAGATATCAAGGCAGAACAGCATGGAATATGTATATCCGTCAATCAGAGGAGATATGCATGGCGTATGGAGTAATTCTTTCACAACAGTAGATACCTTTGAAGGTTTACTGCCGAACTTTGCAATGCCGCAGAGCGATGCGTTTGATACAGATAAGTTAATCTCATATCTGAATACATTAGATACTGCCACCGCAAATCTTAATCCGGCAGCAGATGCTTACTGGGAAGGAAAGAATTTACATCCACTGGGAATGGGAGTTCTGATGGCAGACCAAATTGGTGAAACAGAAATGAGAGATGAATTCCTGTCAAGATTGAAGGAAAGGTTGGTAGACTGGTTTAACTATGATGGTGAAGGGGATGTAAGTTACTTAAATTATGATAAACATTGGGGTACATTATATTACAGCCAAAGTGAGTTCGGTGCAAACTGGGGTATTTGTGATCATCATTTCACATATGGTTACTTCCTTTTTGGCGCGACAGTTCTGGCAACATATGATGAAGAATTTTACAATGATTATCAAGACATGATTGAAATGCTCATCAGAGATTATGCAAATCCATCGGATGACGACAGCGAATATTGCAGATTCCGGGCCTATGACCTTTACGAAGGACATTCCTGGGCAGGCGGATATGCAGACAATGACAATGGAAACAATCAGGAATCTGCTTCAGAATCCTTATTTAGCTGGGTGAGCATGTACCTTTGGGGCGTACTGACAGAAAATGAAACATATAGGGATGCGGGAGTGTTTGGATTTAAGAATGAAATGTCAGCAGTTCTTCAGTATTGGTTTGATTATGACAAAGACAACTGGGTAGAAGACTGGCCATATGAAGTAGTAGGTCAGGTATATGGAGGATCCAACTTCTACGGAACATTTTTTGGCGGACAGCCGTTATATGTATACGGCATCCAGTGGCTGCCGATTTCTGAATATCTGACATACTATGGTATGAATCAGGAAAGATGTGCTGAGATTTACGCAGGATTAGAAGCAGATACGGACCGTGCAGTAAACATTGAAATTGCGGCAGGCAATATTTCATCCAAAGATGAATATGCAAATCCTGATAATGGTTGGCAGCATATTACATGGCCATTTTTATCACAGACAAACTCTGATCTGGCAATGGAAAAATTCTTCGCAAATGATACAAAGGTGCAGTCCACAGATCAGGCTACAACCTATTGGTTTATTCAATCAATGGATGAGTTAGGGTACAAGACAGAGGACATTATAGCAACAGGGGATTTGTCAGCAACAGTGTATTATAATGAGGACACCGGAAAATATACAGCCCAGGTGTGGAATCCGACAGACAAGACAAAGGAAGTTTCCTTTAAAGTAAATGGAAGCCGGATAGGAACGGCAACAATCGGTGCAAAAGCATTGGTAAGCTTTGAAGTTTATAAAAATAAGAGTTTCAATATTGTTCAGGCAGAAACCCCTGAGATTTCTGTTCCTACAGGCACATATGATGATACACAGTATGTAACAATCACATCAGCGACAGAAGGCGCAACAATTTATTATACAACAGACGGTTCCATGCCAAATACTTCATCAAAAGTATACGACGGTGTATTTGCGGTATCAAGTACAGCAACAGTCAAGGCGATTGCAGTAAAAGACGGATGTATCAATTCGGCAATGACATCCAGTACAATTACAGTAGACGGTACTCCGGTATCTAAGAACACGAACATTGCCTTAGGAAAAACAATATTAACATCATCCGCAGAAAATGCAACAGTGGACGGTTCAAAAATTGTGGACAATAATGGAACGACAAGATGGTCATCGGATTTTACAGATAACGAATGGTGTCAGGTTGATTTGGGACAGAATTATACGATTAATAAAGTTACCCTGGACTGGGAAGCATCCTATGCAACGGCATACAAGATTCAGGTGTCCGGTGACGGAAATAATTGGACAACGGTATATGAAACATCCAAAGGAAAAGGTAGTGAGGAAGAGATTATCTTTGATGCGGTTTCATGCAGATATGTAAGAATGCAGGGTGTTGACAGAGCGCTGGACTACGGATATTCTCTTTGGGAAATGGGAGTATACGAAGCTGAAACAGTGGAAGCGCCACAGTTTAGTTTAAATTCCGGAACATATGACAGTGTTCAGAATGTAAAGATCAGCAGTAATACAAGAGGTGTGGAGATTCGCTACACAACAGATGGATCAACACCAAATGAAAACTCAAAACTTTACGTACCAAGTTTAAAAGTCAGCAATGATACAACGATTAAGGCAGTTGCTTACAGAAAAGGAATGATTCCATCCGCTGTGTCAACGGCAGAGTACAAAATTACAAACGCAGAAGAACCGGTAAAAGCAACAACGATTCCGGGAACAATTGCAGTAGATTCGTATAGCAGCAAGACAAGTTCCATTACATTTACAACAGAAAACGGTGTGACATATGCAGGAAACCTTTTGAATGGTTCCTATCTCGATTATCAGGTGAATGTATCAGAAAAGGGAGAGTATAAAGTAATCTTAAAACTGGCAGCCGGAGATACACAGTATAATGCAGACAGTATGCTTATCAAAGCAGACGGGAATGTCATGGCAGAAGTGGATATAACAGGCAGCAGTTCGTGGACAAATTTTATTGAACATACAGCAAATGTAACGTTCTCATCTACAGGAACACACACATTAACAATACAATCCGTGGGCGGAGCCTGCAATGTGACAGATATTGTTGTTGAAAAGGTTCCGTCAGGAAGTTCGGGTGCAGAAGAAACAGAAACAGGAAATATTGCAAAGGGTTGTAAGACAGTGGCGTCCGGCGCTGAAAATGATGTATTTGCATCCCAATATGCAGTTGACGGAGATGAAGGAACACGCTGGTCCTCCGATTTTGCGGATGACGCATGGATTTATGTGGATCTTGGAAAAACATATGCAGTAAATAAAGTCGTTCTTAAATGGGAAGGCGCATATGGAACCGATTACAAGATTCAGGTTTCCACAGATGGAAATCATTGGACAACTGTTCAAAACCTGAAAGGTCAGAACGGAGGAACAGACACGATTACATTTGATGCCACAGATGCACGGTACGTAAAGATGCAGGGCGTAACAAGAGCATTGCCATATGGCTACTCGCTATGGGAGATGGAAGTTTATGCAACAGATAAATCTTCTTCCGAAGGCTCTTCAGACAGTACATATGGAATTCTTTCACAGGGAAAGAATGTCAGCGCATCCGGTGCTGAAAATGATGTATTTTCACCGGAAAAGGCAGTCGATGGAGATGCAGGAACAAGGTGGTCCTCCAACTTCGCGGATGATGCATGGATAACCGTGGATCTTGGAAAAACATATTCCGTTGACAAGGTTGAAATCCGTTGGGAAAATGCATATGCAACGGCGTACAAGATTCAGGTTTCCACAGACGGAAATAATTGGACTACGGTTAAAAATCTCACGAACCAGGATGGCGGAGATGACACAATTACTTTCACATCTGCAAATGCCAGATATGTAAGAATGCAAGGTGTAACAAGAGCGCTGCAGTATGGATATTCCATTTGGGAAATGAATGTTTATGGGAAATAATTAAGAACAGAAGCTTAACTTAAAGTCCTCTAAAAATAATTTTTATACAGGCGGTCTTTTATCTGAAAAGGTAAGGGAACGCCTGTAACGCGTAGAGGGAGTTTTTCATTGATAATTACATTTAATAATGTTATACTTTTTATTATCATAATAAAAAGATCGTATGTTTAATAATACCCATTTATGAAAGGAATAAAACGTTATGAGTGAATATGTATTGAGCTGTTGTTCCACAGCAGATTTGACGGAACAACATTTTAAAGACAGAAACATTAATTATATATGCTTTCATTTTGAATTAGACGGGAAACAATATTTGGATGATTTGGGTAAATCCGTGCCTTTTGACAAATTTTATCAGGCGATGGTAGATGGTGCAGAGACAAAGACTTCTCAGATTAATGCAGATGAATTTGAAACATATTTTGAATCTTTTTTAAAGGAAGGAAAGGATATCCTTCATTTGTGTCTTTCTTCCGGAATTTCCGGAGTAATAAATTCGGCAATGCTTGCGAAAACTAACCTGGAAGAGAAATATCCGGACCGAAAAATTTATATTGTAGATTCTCTCGGCGCATCTTCGGGATATGGATTGATTATGGATAAACTGGCGGATTTACGAGATCAGGGAATGTCTATTGATGAATTGCGCCAATGGGCAGAAAACCATAAATTAAACCTTCATCATTGGTTCTTCTCCACAGATTTAACTTTTTACATTAAAGGTGGCAGAGTCTCTAAAACTGCGGGAATTGTCGGTGGAATTCTCGGAATTTGTCCGTTATTAAATATGGACAATGAGGGAAGACTAATACCGAGATTTAAAATCAAAGGAAAGCGTAAAGTTATACGCACAATTGTTGATAAAATGGAAGCGTTTGCACAGGATGGTCTGGAGTATTCTGATAAATGTTACATTTCCCAGTCCGCATGTTATGAAGATGCAAAGGCGGTTGCCGATTTGGTTGAGCAGAGATTTCCAAAACTGAAAGGAAATGTAGAAATTAATAGTGTTGGAACAACCATTGGAAGTCATACAGGACCGGGAACAGTAGCCCTGTTTTTCTGGGGCAGAAAAAGAAACAATTAGTATAAAGTAAAAATAAGAAAAGGAAAAAAGATTTACTTTACTGTAAATATATAGAAATGATAAGAAAGGATATACAAATTATGAAGACAGCAGTTATGACTGACAGTAATAGCGGAATTAAACCGGAAGAGGCAGAAACACTGGGGATTTACTCCCTTCCAATGCCGGTGATTATAGACGGTAAGGTCTATTTTGAGGGAAAAGACATTGCGCAGGAGCAGTTTTACGGAGATATGCTGGCAGGAAAAGACGTGTCATCTTCTCAGCCGTCACCGGGGGACGTAATGGATATGTGGGATGAAATTCTGAAAAGCGGATATGATCAGATTGTATATATTCCGATGTCCAGTGGTTTGAGCGCGTCCTGCCATGCGGCAATTCAGTTGGCACAGGATTACGACGGAAAAGTACAGGTTGTGGACAACCATAGAATATCCGTGACGATGCGTCAGTCTGTTATGGAAGCAAAACGGATGGCAGAAAATGGAGCGACGGCAGAGGAAATCAAGAAAAAATTAGAGAAAGATGCATACAACGCAAGTATTTACATTGCAGTTGATACATTGGAGTATTTAAAGAAAGGCGGCAGAGTCACAGCGGCAGGCGCCGCAATCGGAGCAGTATTAAATATTAAACCTGTATTAACCATTCAGGGAGAAAAACTGGATGCATTCGCCAAAGTCCGTGGAATGAAAAAAGCAGAAATAAAAATGCTTGATTCCATAGAGGATGATCTTAACAACAGATTTGGAAATGTCGACAGAGACAAAATCAGAATCGGTGCAGCAGGAACCTTTTTAAAAGAGGAAGATGCAGAACAGTGGTATGAAATGGTTCGGGAAAGATTTCTTGAGATTAAGGATGTTTATTATGATCCACTGTCTTTCAGTATCGGATGCCATGTAGGTCCGAATGCCATTGGAATCGGAATCAGCGTCATATCACGGGATTGCTAAATCATAAATTTCAAATGCTAATAATCAAAGAGACCATCATAACAGTCAAATAATGCAATATAACTGTTGTGATGGCCTTATTATTATCTATTTAATTTTTACCTTAAGGATATTGCTCCATTTTCCTTTTCTGTATTTGTTATATCCCCGGATGCGGATATAATAAGTCTTTTTTCGTTTTAGCTTTCGAAGGGTACGATAATTTTTTGCCGTTTTTTTATAAACGATGGTAGTTGTCTTTTTTTCGTTTTTGAAAGTCTTGTCTGTGGAATACTGGAGTCTGTATCCGGCCTGGAGTTTGGAAGACTGCTTTTTCCAGACAAGTTTTATTTTGTTATTCAAAACCTTATATTCGGTAATTTTTTCTTTTTTTGGTTTTGGAGCTTCTTTTGGCTTCAGTTTTAAAATTTTACTCCACTTTCCGTATCCCACATTGCTCTTATAAGCACGAATTCTAAAAAAGTATTTTTTATCGGGGGATAAATTTTTAATTGTACACTTGGTTTTTTTAGGATTTTTGTAGCTGATATAGTTTAAGTCAGTTTTAAACGTTTTGTCCGTAGAATATACAATCATATATCCCGTAGCATAACTTTGGGATGACCAGGAAAGTTTTACCTTTTCATATCCTGTGACAGAACCGGAGAGCGTTTCCTTTTTTGGAAGAATTAAAAAATTTGTACTGCATGTTCCTACATATTTTACCTCGGTGCCTGTGACTTTAACCTTTGCAACTCCCGTGTGTTTATTGGAAGAATATTTTACTGTATATTGGGAAGAAGGAATAAGTGTGCCGTTTACCGTTAGAGAAACAGTAGGTTTAATAGCACTTCCGGTTGCATAAAAAACATTGCTGCTTAAAGTAATGGTGCCTTTTTTTATGGAAGTATAACCATTGTTTTCTTTATTGGAAGTTGTGATATTGCCGTTACTAAAATTAATTACAACATCACCGTCTGTTGTCCTGTAAGTTTTCACAAAACGTCTTGCAAGACGCTTTAAAACAGAAGGTTTTGGCAGGTTCGGGTTTGCTGCATTGCAGGAAATCACTGCATATTGTGCATCTACGGCATCAAGAAAATCTGCGCAGGAAGAAGAAGAAGCACCGTGATGACCGATTTTTAACACATTCGCTTTGAAATTATATCCCTGACTGATCAATTCTCTTTCCATAGTTGCGGGAAGATCTCCTGTAAGGAGAATCGATTTCCCGTCGCAGGTAACTCTTAATACAATGCTGCATTCATTATAAGTGGATCCCTGAGAACCATCATAAACAACTTCGACTTTTGCATCTCCCAAAGTCCAGATTTCCCCGTCAACCGGCGTTCGAAACGGAATATTTTTATTTTTGACGGTGTTTATGAAGTCATAATAGTCAGAACTTTCTTTTGTGCAAGGTGAATAAAAGACTTGTCCAACCTGATATTCGTCAAAAACATTGGCAAAACTTCCCACATGATCGCCGTCAGGATGTGTAGATACAACATAATCCAGTTTGTTATCCGGAATATTTAAATTTTCTAAATAGTCCATCACCAAAGGGGCGGCTGTTGATGTGCCGGAATCAACAAGCATAAAATGCCCGTTGCTCTCAATGACAATGGCATCACCACGGCCCACGGAAATGGTATGCATTTTCATTTCACCTGCCATAACAGAGGTATTTGACATCACAAAAATCCCCATAAACAGTAAAAATGTCAAAGCAGTATATTTAATTAATTTTTTTAACAGTAAATCTTTCATTTTTTAACTTCTTCTATTCAAAATTTTTATTTGGCAGAAACTGCTTTATTATATGAGTTTTCAAGGTAGTCATAGGTTCTGTACAGAACAATCCAGAATACGATAATAAAAAATACAAGCAGGTACATGCAAAAAATTCCCAGATTGTAAAGCGCCTGAAAATCGGAACCAAGCCATAACACAAATGTAACAAGAATCTGTAATACAAATGTGATAAACCAAATCATTTTACACCATTTCCGCTCATCCCGGCAGCATACATCGGGACACATTTTTAACAAACCACTCACAAAAAGAAAAACTGTAAGAACATTACTTCCGAGATATGCAACTCCAAGAGCCATAGCGGCATTACATAAAAACAGACCGTTAATAAAAAACGGAAGTGCAGCTATGGTTCCGTGTAAAATAAATGCACACAATGAAGTTAACAAAGCGTATCGAAATCTTCTGTTGACTTTACGGAGCCCAAAACAGGCAATGGCAATCAACAGAAATCCGACAAAATCATTAAATATGTCAACCTTAATATTTTTAAAATAGATTTTATCAATTACCTTTGCAGGCTGTTGAACCACAGCCCCCTGATTTTGAGTGGAGAGACCGTTATCCGTATTATTATCATCGCTTCCGGTCTGGAGCATCTTATAAGTACATCGTGCGTTATAATTTGAAGCGATGTTGTAGTATTGGAATTCGCCAATGACCGCGTCGGTGTTTTCATATTCTCTTGGATATTGCATGTTTGTTTCCACATCAATATCAAAGGCAATAAAAACAAATCCCACCATGAGCATAAAGAGATACATTTTAAATTTTGAAAATTTCATAAGCTCCTCCATATTATTATATTCAACAAAAATGAATATAAAAATAAATTTTTTGGAAAACGTTCTATTTTAGATTGTTTTTTGTACAAAAAGTATATACAAAGCTAATTATATATTAAAAATATGAAAAAATGCAATATTATTAAATTGTAAATTAAAAAGATTAATAGTATAATAATGGGTACGGCACAAAAAGGAGGAGTGTTCTATGAAAAAGGTAATAAAAAAATCTATGGCAATGATAATGGCTGTGGTTGTTCTGATTGGGATGGCAGGTGTAAATCCTGTACAGACACAAGCAGCGGAAAGTACAAACTATACAATCAAAGTAAATTTAGGAACAAATTGTACTACAATTTACAATAAAAACGGAAAGGCTGTCAAAGCCATGATATGTTCCCCAAGTACCGAGACACCTACGGGAACGTTTTACATACCTGAAAAATACAGATGGCACGAAATGATTGGAAATTGTTATGCACAGTATTGCAGCCGTATTACCACCGGAATTTTATTTCATTCTGTATGGTATTACACAAACGGTGATAAATCTTCCATGTCAGTGGCGGCATATAACGTTATGGGACAGAAGGCATCACATGGATGCGTCAGACTTTTGTGCAAGGATGCAAAGTGGATATACGATCATTGTGCAGTGGGAACAAAAATTGTGATTTTCCGAGGAGACAGCAGTGACGATCCGCTGGGAAGACCATCGTTTACGCCGATTAAAACAGGCGCATTTACATCGTGGGATCCTACGGACCCTGATCCGGCCAATCCATACAGAAAAGCAAAGCCGACAATTACGGTAAATTCAAAAACAATAGAATACGGAACAAAGGTTAAATTAAAAGAGCTTGTCACGGTTATGGACAGCACGGGGAATGAAATTACTTCCAAAAATGGAAAAGTCAAAATATCAGGAAAGATTAATACAAAGAAACTCGGCAAATATAAGGTGAAGTATACGGCAACAGATCAGAATGGAAACAAACGGATAAAAACGGTAACATTCCGGGTTGTTGATACAAAGAAACCGGTAATTATAGGCGCTAAGGCAAAAAAGAATGTTGCTATGGGAAATTCGCTGAATGTAAAAAGCGGTGTCACCGCAAAAGCTGTTTCCGGGAAGAATCTGACTTCAAAATTGAAAGTGTCCGTAACCTACAAAAACAAAAAAGTAAAGGTTTCGAAAGGAATGGTTACTTTTGCCAAAAAGGGAACATATAAGATTACATACAAGGTGAAAGGAGCCAATAAAAAGGTCAGAACAAAAACTGTTAAATACAAAGTGACAGACCAGAGAGTACAGTTTGCACTAAAAAGCAAGACCGTAACAATCAAACAGGGAAGCACCTTTGATGCTTACAGTTATGTAAACTATGTTAAGACTTATAAAGGCGTTTCGCTGAAAATTAAAAATAATGTTACTTATTCCGGAAAGGTTGATACGAGTAAGCCGGGAACATACACCATTCAGTATACGGCACAGAATAAAAAGAAAGCATATACGGCAAGAACCGCAACACTTACCGTTGTCGTCGAGGCGGTGGAGCCGCCGACAACAGCTCCTCAGGAGCCAACGACCACACCGCCGGAGCCGGTGACAGAGACACCGACAACGGGTGAGAGCGAAACAAAAACTCCGGGTGAAGCATAGAAGGATAAGAATGATATATTTCTCTTATTTTTAAAAGAAAGCGTGAAAGGCATAATATGTTTACATTTGATACGAAAGTCAGTTATAGCAGAGTAGACAAAAACGGGCAGGTGCCACTGCATGAAATAATGAATTATTTTCAGGACTGCACAAATTTTCATTCGGAATCACTGGGGGCGGGCGTTGCGCATATGGAAGCGGTAGGCAAAGTCTGGATTATTATCAGTTATAAAATAAAAATAAATAAACCGATAACATTGGGGCAGGAAATTCATATTGGCACTGCCCCGACAAAATTTGACGTGTTATACGCTTCCAGACAGTTTTTTATCAAGGACAGCGCCGGAGAAAATCTGGTTCAGGCAGATTCCATATGGGTGCTGATGGACCTGCGTAACCGCAGACCTACGCGTATTACAGAAGAAGATTCACAAATGTATAAACCGGAGAAGGAGTTTTTTGACATAACAGCGGAAAGAAAAATTAAATTCCATGGGGAAAAGAAAAAATTACCGGAATTTAAAGTAATGAAAACTTACATCGACCATAACGGTCACATGAACAATGCCGACTACCTCAGGGCTGCGGAGGAATTTCTGCCGGACGGATATTCATGGGGAGAACTGGATATTGTTTATAATAAGGAAGCTCTGGAGGGAGAAATCGTTACACCTTACTTATATAAAGAAAAAAACAGTGTGGGAATCAGCTTTGAGAATGAAAAAGAGGAAACGTTAACCAAAATGAGGCTGATGTAGCACCGATATCTAAGAGGACGGAAGGACAGAAATGGAATTA
>CALWNA010000017.1 GCA_944382505.1 uncultured Lachnospiraceae bacterium | reverse complement strand
TGATAATTGCAGGGTTTTGATGATTTCTAAATTTATTGAGACAGAACCTTACGGACCGGTGCAGCAGGACAATTTTCTGAATGGATGTGTAGAAATTGAAACCCTTTACAATCCACGGGAACTGCTGAAAAAAATCAACCGGATAGAAGCTGACGGAGACAGAGTACGGGATGTTCGTTGGGGACCGAGAACGTTGGATATTGACATCATTTTGTACGGTGATGAAATTGTTCAGGAACCGGATTTGATGATTCCTCACAGAGAAATGCACAAGAGACTTTTTGTGCTGGAACCCTTAAACGAAATTGCGCCATATACAATCCATCCCATATACAAAAAGACGGTAAGCCAACTGCTGGAAGAGATAAAGCCGGATAACAAGTGTCAGGGATGCAGCGGGTGTGCAATGAGAAACGAAACCGGCGGCCAATCGTGAGGAAGACATTGATAGAGAAGAAAAACAGACAACCAATCGTGAGACAGATATTCATAGAGAAAAGAGAGATGCACTATGAGGGATTTATTAGAAAGCAGAAAAGAAATTGATGAGATTGATGATAAAATTATAAAATTGTTTGAGAGACGAATGGAAGTGTGCAGAGATGTTGCAGACTATAAGTTAAAGACAGGAAAACCGGTTCTTGACAGAAAAAGAGAATTGGAAAAAATTAAAACGTTGAAGGCGAAGGCATCTGACGAATTTTATGCCCACGGTGTGGAAGAACTGTTCGAGCAGATTATGGCAATGAGCAGAAAAATGCAGTATAAACTTCTCACCGAAGAAGGGGTCAACAATGATATCGGTTTTGATATTGTAGAAGAACTTCCGACGGATGATATTACAGTTGTCTATCAAGGGATTCCGGGTGCGTATCAGCAGCAGGCGGCGGCAGAATATTTTAATGGAAAAGCAAAATATTGCAGTGTGCCAACATTTCGGGAGGCGATGAAATATGTTCGGGATGGCAAGGCGGACTATGCGGTTCTTCCGTTTGAAAATTCTTCGGCTGGAATTGTTGCAGATGTCTATGATCTTTTGGTAGAGTTTCAGAATTATATTGTAGATACATTTGACGTAAAGGTAGAACATTGTCTTTGCGGGCTTCCGGGGACACAGATAGAAGAGATTCGGGAGGTGTATTCTCACCCGCAGGCATTGATGCAGAGCAAAGCTTTTATAGAAGAGCATGGATGGAGTACAGTGGAAGTGGCAAACACCGCAATTGGCGCCAGATTTATTTCTGAACAATATGACAGGAGCAAAGCATGTATTTCCAGTGAAAATGCAGCAGAAATTTATGGTCTCAAAGTTCTGCATAAGGGAATTAATTTTAATACCACAAATACGACCAAATTTATCATTATCAGCCGACATAAAATATCCAGACGCAATGCAGACCATATTTGCATCAGCTTTGAAATGCCGCATACAAGCGGATCGCTGTATCAGATGTTATCCCATATTATCTACAACGACTTGAATATGACCAGTATTCAATCCAGACCGATTCCGGAGAAAAAATGGGAATATCGTTTTTATGTTGAGTTTGAAGGAAAATCAAATCAGGCAGGGGTGATTAATGCCCTCAGCGGAATCAATGCCGAGGCATTGAATACAAAAATTTTGGGGAATTATTAAAATCAGATGTAGGAAAGGCAGGAATTAATATGCCTCAATTCCTGCCTTGATTTCCAGGAATTTTAGTACATCCCGGTAAACTTCATCATTATTCTTTTCATGAAACAATTCATGTCTCATATCCTCATATAACTTGTAGTATGTATTCGGATAACCGCATCTTTTCAGATGAGTTACCGATTTTTTAAATGCTTTATCACTGCGCCGGCATGGGTCATCAGCACCCGACATAAACATTACCGGAAGAGACTTGTTCTTGCTAATCCATCCGGTTTTGCCATAAACCTGTTGAATCATGCTGAACAGTGCGTAATAACCGTTCAATGTAAAAGGAATGCCGCAGAGAGGATCTCTGTTATATTCTTCTACAATATGGCGGTCACTGGTAAGCCAGGAGTTGACGATGCCTTCTCTGGCAAAAGGCTTTTCAAAGGGACCATTCACCATTTTTTCCAGCATGGGACTGCGATAATGCCAGCCTCGAAACATTGCTAAAAATCTGGCAAGAAATTTTCCAAAACCGGCCAATGGATTATCGGAAGGAGAACCGCTGAGTATGGCGGCGTCCACTTCCCGGGAATATTTTTTCATATAGGTTCTGACAACCAGAGACCCCATACTGTGACCAAGCAGTACGAAAGGGAGATTGGGGAATTCACGTTTTAAATACATTGTGTATTCGTGCACATCATCAATCAGACCTTTGTAGCCTTCCTCTCCAAAATACCCCAAATCATCTGTTGTCAATATATTTTCTCCATGTCCACGCAAATCGGTAATAGCGCAAATAAATCCATGTTTATTAAAGATGCGCATTGCTTTTTCGTATCTTTGGCGTTTCTCACACATACCGTGAACAAACTCAATAACACCTATGGGTTTCATCCCGTCCGGTGGATAAGTAATTGTATCTGGCCTCATAATTAATCCTCAATATCCATTCCTTCTGTTGTGTAAACAGTTCTTTTTCTTGCCATTTCGTCGTTTTCAAGATATTCGTCGTAAGTAGTAATCTTATCAATCAGCTTGCCGTTAACGATTTCCATAATTCTGTTGGCTGTCGTCTGTACAACCTGGTGGTCTCTTGAAGAAAAGAGAAGGACGCCGGGAAATTTCATCAGTCCGTTATTAAGAGCTGTAATACTTTCCATGTCAAGATGATCGGTAGGCTCGTCTATGATGAGAACATTGGCGCCGGAAATCATCAGTTTGGAAAGCATGACACGAACCTTTTCTCCACCGGAAAGAACGCGGACTTTCTTAACGCCGTCTTCGCCGGCAAATAACATTCTTCCAAGGAAACCACGAACGTAAGTGGCATCTTTAATTTCAGAATATTGCGTAAGCCAGTCCACAATCGTATCGTCACAGTCAAAGTCCTTTGTATTATCCTTTGGAAAATAAGACTGGCTTGTGGTAACGCCCCATTTGTAAGAGCCTTCATCCGGTTCCATCTGCCCTGTAAGAATCTGGAATAACGTTGTTTTCGCAAGACCGTTGGAACCGACAAATGCAATTTTATCTTCTCTGCCGACGATAAATGAAATATCGTCTAAAACCTTAACGCCGTCAATTGTCTTGGAAAGATGTTCCACGGTCAGAACTTCGTTTCCGATTTCCCGCGCCGGTCTGAAATCAATATATGGATATTTACGGCTGGAAGGTTTGATTTCATCCAACTCAATTTTTTCAAGGGCACGTTTTCTGGAAGTTGCCTGTTTGGACTTGGAAGCATTGGCGCTGAAACGTTGAATAAATTCCTGTAATTCTTTAATCTTTTCTTCTTTTTTACGGTTTGCTTCTTTCATCTGCTTAATAATTAACTGGCTTGATTCATACCAGAAATCATAGTTACCTGCATATAACTGAATCTTAGCATAATCAATATCCGCAATCTGTGTGCATACTTTGTTCAGAAAATACCTGTCATGGGATACAACAATAACGGTGTTTTCAAAATTAATTAAAAATTCTTCTAACCATGCGATTGCGTCCAAATCCAAATGGTTGGTAGGTTCGTCCAGAAGAAGAATATCAGGATTTCCAAATAATGCCTGAGCCAGCAGAACTTTCACTTTTAAAGAACCATTTAAATCTTTCATAAGACTGGAATGAAATTCTGTATCGACTCCCAGACCATTCAGAAGCGTCGCAGCATCGGATTCTGCCTCCCAACCGTTCATTTCTGCAAATTCAGCCTCCAATTCCGAAGCGCGAATACCATCTTCGTCACTAAAGTCTTCTTTCATATAAATAGCATCTTTTTCTTTCATAATTTCGTAAAGTCTCTGGTTTCCCATAATGACTGTATCGATAACCGTATACTCATCATACTGGAAGTGATCCTGTTTTAAGAAAGAAAGCCTTTCTCCCGGCGTAATAATCACCTCGCCGCTGGTAGGTTCGATCTCTCCGGTAAGAATTTTAAGGAAAGTAGACTTCCCTGCACCATTGGCACCGATTAAACCATAGCAGTGTCCCGGTACAAATTTTATGTTTACATCTTCAAATAATGCTTTT
>CALWNA010000016.1 GCA_944382505.1 uncultured Lachnospiraceae bacterium | reverse complement strand
TATTAGTCAGCGCACTTTTAGCCCATTTCTTGGATGTTTATTCACCAGTATATCTTTCTGTTTCTTCATAGAAACATGGGTATAAATCCCTGTGGTTTGAATAGAACTATGTCCTAGCATCTGTTGTATATATCTGATATCTACATCCTCTTCCAACAGATAGGTAGCGAAAGAGTGCCTGAACATATGTGGGGTAATATGAAGACTGATGCCGGAAATAGAAACATATTTATTTATCATTTCTCTGACAGATTGCTCTGAAAGGCGGTGTTTCAGACGGTTGGTAAAAAAATAACCGGAGTATTTTATATATTCATAGAATTCTAAGCGATATGAGTTCAGTGCTTTAATAACATCAGGATTTCCCAGCTGAATTTTACGTTGCTTTGCTCCTTTTCCATAGATGTCAATGTTTCCACTGATTAAATCTATATTTTCCGGTTTTAATGAGCAAAGTTCAGAGATTCTCATTCCGGTGGCAAAAAGCAATTCAATTACTGCAATATCTCTGGTAACACATTTTCTTTCAAAGTCTGTTTTGCAATAATCCAGTTGTCTGTAAATCGTGGAAAGAAAAGTTTCTATGGTATGAACAGGAATTATTTTTGGAAGTGTATAAGGTTCGCGGAATTTTAAATGCAGTTTATTAAATGGATTGAAAGTAATCAGATCCCTGTATTCCAAGTAGTGAAAAAATGCTTTAAGACTTGCGATTTTTCTCTTAACAGTTTTAGGCTTGAAATTAGAGTGGAGGTTCGTAATAAAATTTTCCAAAGTAGTAATAAGAATTGCGGAATCATAGTTGTTGGATACAAAGTTTATATATTGGTTTAAATCAATCCGATAAGCTTTAAGTGTTTTGAAATCCAATCTTTTTTGAAACTGGCAGAAATCCAGGTATGTGTCAATAATGTTTTGTAAATTGTTCATAATAATTCTCCTTTGTATAATGTGATTAAACAAGTAATATATCAACAAATCGGATAAAAGTACAATTTTTTGATGTTATATTGAAAAAAGTGATATATTACGATATAAACAAATTAGAAAGCAAAATACATAAGTACAAAATGGAAAATCCGGTATCAATATATGTTCCGTATGGGAAAGTCAACGATAAAATAAAGTATATCCGGCAATATTTATTTGGAAAATTATGACTGCATTGATACAGGGACAGATGAAAAAAATTTAGTATGGTATGACAACTGTCGGTTGCCAAAAATGCGTAGAGAAATGTAAAATTTTATAAAATTAAGCAGAAAGGAACGCCATAGTATGACAGCAAAAAAAATGTTTGAATTGATAATGCAGAAAGCCATCGACGATGAAAGAATCAGGGCAGTTACAATGAATGGTTCAAGGGCGGATAAAAATGCTACCCACGATAAATACAGCGACTTTGATATTGTATACTATGTAAAGGATATAAGGGAGTTTACACAGAATCGGAGCTGGATAGAAGATTTTGGGGAGATTCTCATTATGCAGTGTCCGATGGATTGGTATATGGAACCGTATGATTATGAAAGCCGCGATAATTTTAACTATCTGATACAGTTTAAAGACGGAAATCGTATTGATTTATCTTTGGTAGATATCAGTAATATCGAACAGGAAAAAGAAAAT
Source organism: uncultured Lachnospiraceae bacterium (assembly GCA_944382505.1). Lineage (GTDB taxonomy): Bacteria > Bacillota > Clostridia > Lachnospirales > Lachnospiraceae > Eubacterium_G. The sequence continues at coordinate 9,235 of CALWNA010000016.1, read as the reverse complement.
GATGAACCGCGGATTGTATTGTTAAATAAAGACAATTACGACAGCCTTGTAAACTGTGATACCGATAAAGCATTCTGGGTGGATAAGCCTTCTGAAAAGGAATTTCAGGATACGATAAACGAGTTTCGCTGGGTGAGTATTTATGTTTCCAAGGGATTGTGTAGAAAACAACTGTATTATGCAAAACATATGTATGATGTCAATGTAATGGAAATGTTTATGAAAATGCTCAATTGGAAGATTGGCGTAGATAATAATTTTCAGGTATCTACCGGTGCACATAGCAAATATTTGTATCGGTATTTGAATGAAAATGAAATGAAAAGAGTGCATTCCATCTTTCCGGGTGGAGAATATGAAGATATATGGATGAAACTGTTTTTAATGTACGATTATTTTGAAGAAAACACAGCTTATGTCGCAAAACATCTGGGATTTCATTATGATAAAAATGAAGGGGAAGCGGTAAGAGATTTTATTTGCGGGAGAAAGAAAGAGTATGATTGCAGCGAAAACAAAGATCATTGAAAAGCAATGGAAAATATAATTGGCAGCAGTGATGGTAAGTTACAGGAGAAATTTTAAAAAGAACAGGGTGTCCTTAAAGACACCCCATTATTTATTACTTATTTGACATTAATTTTTTTATTCCGAGTTTCAATCCATCTACGGTGAGGGGAAACATGTCCACAATTTCTTTTATATATTGTTCTGACTGCATCCAGTACATATTATTAGTCAAATCCCCATGGTAAGAAGGGTTGAGCCAAATGGAATGCGGATATTTTTGGCGGAATAACTGTATCCATTCATGACCGGAAAGGCCATTGTTCGGCCCGCTGTAATTTCCGTTTTTGTCTAAGAATTCTTCCGGTGCCATGCCCGCATCTCCAACAATAATTACTTTGTAGTCCTTATCATAATTACGAAATGCCCACTGTGTGTCAATCCAGTCTCCGCTGATACATTCCGGAGTTTTGTATAATTTTGCATAAATGCAATTGTGAAAATAAAAGGTTTTTACGTCTTTAAAGTGATTGGCTTTGTGGACCGCCTGAAACAACTGGTTACAAAGTTCGCTGTAAGGGTACATGGAGCCGCCGCTGTCAAACAAAAGCATTAATTTCACAGTGTTTTTTCGTGGCTGTTCAAATTCTAATTTCAGATATCCACCCTGATTACAGGTGGAATCGATGGTGCCGTCAATATCCAGTTCGGTTTTGGGCAAATCCAGTTTGCGGGAATATTGGCGCAGCTCACGAAATGCTACCTGAAATTGTCTCAAGGTAAGTTTCGTATCCCGCCGGAAATCCTTGTAACGTCTCTCGCCCATGACTGCAAAAGCGGTTTTCATTCCGGCTTCATTTCCAAGTTGTATACCGCCGGCCACGTGCCCCTTTTTTCCAAATTCAGACCCGCCACCGGCTCCAATCCAGTACCTTCCGCCATTGTGTTCTGTTTTCTGTTCGCTCAGGCGCTCCTGAAACATACGATGAACTTCTTTCGCTTCACGTTCCGTACGTTTGTCCATATACATTTCAGGATTGGTCATCCGGACAGACTTGGAATCATTGTGCAGCCACTTGTCAATCTGTTCTGTATTAATTTTTTCTTCTTTAATATTTTTAAAATACTCTAAAAAAGCGGCATCGAGTTTGTCATAATCGCCCTCATTTTTAACGAGAATGGTACGGCACAAATAGTAGAAGTCCGTAAAACTGGAATGGGCAAGCCCCTGATCCAGTGCGTCCATAAGGGTAATCCACTCTGTAATGGAAATGTCCAATCCATTGCTTTTTAAAGTATAGAAAAAGGAAGTAAACATATATTTTCTCCGTTTTTAATTTAATCGATGCAAATCAGTGTGCTAATCACACTACCGTTCTTATCGTTGTCTGTTACTGTGGTCAAAAATCTGCAGCCTGCAAAAGAATTTAAAAATCAAAATTTGCAGCCTGAAAAAGAGTTGAAAAGTCAAAAATCCGCAGTTCGGAAAAGTATCACAAATTCATTTGTCTTACAACATCCAAATCCTCGTCTTTTTTGACGAGCACACCCAGATAAGGTAAAGTTTGCTGAATGGTATCCGGGTCGATGCCGCCAATCATCAGGGCGCGAATCCAGTCAATAAATTCAGATGTGCTCGGTTTCTTTCTCATGTCTCTAATATCGCGAATCCAATAGAAAGTTTTTAAAGCCTGATCCAGCAAATGGGATTCAAGATTTTCAAAATGAGCATTGACAATCTGCTTCATCATATTTTTGTCCGGAAATGTTATATAATGAAAAATACAGCGGCGAAGAAAAGCATCCGGCAGTTCCTTTTCGGCATTGGAAGTAATGATAACAATCGGACGAATCTTTGCCTTTATCGTTTCTTTTGTCTCATTAATATAAAATTCCATCTTATCCAATTCCCACAACAGGTCATTTGGAAACTCTAAATCCGCCTTGTCAATTTCATCAATTAATAAGACAACCTGTTCCTCTTTTTTGAAAGCTTCTCCCAACTTACCTAATTTAATGTAGTGAGCAATATCATCTACCCCTTCTTCGCCGAACTGACTGTCATATAAACGTTGAATGGTATCATAGGTATATAAACCGTCCTGGGCTTTGGTAGTAGATTTGATATTCCAAATGAGCAACTCTTTATCCAATGATTTGGCAACGGCATCTGCCAGCATCGTTTTTCCTGTCCCCGGTTCGCCTTTGATTAATAAAGGTTTCTGCAATTTCATGGCCACCTCCACGGATGCCATTAAATCATCAGAAGCCACATAGGTATCTGTACCGGTAAATTTTGTTTCTGTTGACATAGTATTGATTTCCTTTCTGCTTAAATTTTTCTGTTCTTGTAAAAATTTTTTTATAGACATTATACTATCATAAGAAAATTAAAAATGTCTACCATTTTACGATTCTAATTTAAGAAGAGAACAGACAGTAGAAAAATGGTGACAAAGGATAAAAGATTCTTGAGGTGCACATACTGATTACAGATAAAAAAATGAGGGAGAAGAAAATTGCAAAAAGAATCATTGTGGGAACAATATGTTAAAGGTGAAGAAAGAACTATAAAAAAATTAAATGGAGATATACGCACGGATGTTTTGATTATCGGTGGCGGCATTGCAGGTATTCTCTGTGCTTACAGATTAAAAAAAGCGGGAGTATCCTGTGTCGTTGTTGAACAGGAAAATTTGTTGGAGGGGGTGACCGGGAATACTACCGCGAAAATTACGGCACAGCATGGGCTGATTTATCATAAATTGAAACAAACTTACGGTACAGAAACGGCAGGACAATATTATGAGATTAATCAAATGGCAGTAAAGGAATATTGGAAATTGGCAGAACAAATCCCTTGTGATATGGAAAAAAAGACAGCCTGTATTTATAGTACAGCGAATAAAAGAAAGCTTGAAAAAGAAGCATATTTATATGAAACATTGAGAATCCCCTATGTCTGGCAGGAAAGCGCACCGCTTCCAATGCAAATATGCGGAGCACTGGGGATGAAGGAACAGGCGCAGTTCAATCCGGCAAAACTTTTATTGTCTTTAGCGGCAGAGTTGGATATTTATGAAAATACCAGAGTACTTGACATCGAAGAAGGAATGGCTTTTACTGAATGCGGAACAATTCAGGCAGAACAGATTGTGTTGGCTACGCATTTTCCGATGATAAATATTCCCGGGGGATATTTTGTAAAGCTGTATCAGCGGAAATCTTATGTGTTGGCAGTGAAAGATGGCCCACAGATAGACGGAATGTATATAGATGAGAAAAAGGATGGCTTTTCTTTTAGAAATTACAAGGAGTATCTTTTGCTTGGGGGAGGCGGACATAAGACAGGGACCGGAAGCGGAGGATATGAAATTTTGGAGGAATTGGTCTTAAAGTCATATTCCGATAAAAAAATTGCTTTTGCCTGGTCTGCGCAGGATTGTATGAGTCTGGATGGAATTCCTTATATCGGGCATCACAGCAAAAAAAGAAGTCACATATTTATTGCTACGGGCTTTAATAAATGGGGAATGACAGGAGCAATGTCTGCTTCCATTGTATTGGAACAAATGTTAACCCGAGGAAAAAGTGATTTTGAAAAATTATTTTCTCCCCAACGATCTATGATACATCCACAATTACTTATCAATTTGGGTTCTGCCTTAGGGAATATTTTACGACCGGGAAGAAGATGTACGCATATGGGATGTGCGCTGCGATGGAATCCGCAAGAACGCACATGGGATTGCCCGTGTCACGGCTCAAAATTTTCGGAAAACGGAAGCGTATTGGAAAATCCGGCAAAGAAAAGACTGAAAAAGTAAGGGGTGAAAGTGCGCTTATTGCTTTGAAAAATGTGATAGTATATAATCAGACTATGAAATGAGAAAGGAACCATGGGAAAGTTACAGATATGAGGAAAAAGCAGGATGAAACCTTTGAATGGATCGTTGAACCGTTGCTTCAATGGTACGAAAAGCAGGCACGAAACCTCCCATGGAGGGAGGATAGCAACCCCTATCGTGTATGGGTGTCTGAAATTATGTTGCAGCAGACACGGGTGGAAGCAGTCATTCCGTATTTTAACAGATTTATGGATAATTTTCCGGAGATACAGGCATTGGCAAATGCAAAAGAAGAGACGGTTTTAAAATTGTGGGAAGGTCTGGGATATTATTCCAGAGCAAGAAATCTGAAGAAAGCGGCAGAAGTTATTTGTGACAAATATGATGGAGTTTTTCCGAAAGAATACAAAGATGTATTGGCGCTCCCGGGAATAGGCAAATATACAGCGGGGGCAATTTGTTCTATTGCTTTCGGAATGCCCTGTGCAGCCGTTGATGGCAATGTGCTCCGGGTCATCACCAGACTGAATGAAATGAACCGGGATATACGGGATGAAAAATTCAGAAAGCAGATAGGAGAGCAATTGGAATGTGTTTATCCGCAAAATCATTGCAGCGAATTCACACAGAGTCTCATGGAATTAGGCGCTGTTGTCTGTGTTCCAAATGGAGCTCCCAAATGTGAAATTTGTCCGTTAAATAAAGGATGTAAAGCCTGTGAACATGATACATGGGGAAAATATCCCGTCAAGAATGAGAAAATACAAAGAAAAAATATTCATAAGACTGTGTTGATTTTATATTATAAAGAAAAAATTGCAGTACAAAAAAGACCGGAAACGGGATTACTTGCCGGTATGTGGGAGCTTCCCAATGTGGACAGAAAAATGAGTGAACCGGAGATAAAAAAGTGGCTGCAGGAACAAAACATTGATGTGATATCCATAGAGAGACAAAAGCAAGTGAAGCACATTTTTACGCATTTAGAATGGACGATGTATTGCTATCAGGTAGATTGTAAACCAAAGGAAAATGTTTTTGAATGGGTTTCAACGGAAGCGTTGGAGCGGGAAATTCCACTGCCGACGGCATTTCGAAAATGTTTATGATTTTCATGGAAATTTAAGGATGCGGAATAGAAATCAATATAAATTCCACATCCTTTTTATGTTAGTCGGCAAATTGATTTTTCCTGAGAATCCATTCTGTGGAAGCGTCCATGGCAGTGCGGCAGGCATTGGTCCGGTCGAGGGCATTCAGCATAACGAAATCATGAATTGTTCCCTGTACCCGTAAAGCCGTTACTTTTACTCCTGCACAGCTCAACTTTTCTCCAAAAGCTTCTCCTTCGCTGCGAAGTACATCCGCCTGCCCATTGATAATCATGGTCTCGGGGAAATTTTTAAAACAGTCAATGTCAGCCCGCAGAGGAGAGGCGGTAATCTCATTTCGGTCAGACAGGTTGGTCGTATACTGATTCCAGAACCATTGCATTCCCGCGCGGTAAAGATAATAATTGACGGCGAACTGCCGGTATGACGGCGTGTCAAAGCAGGCATTTGTCACGGGATAATATAAAAGCAGTTTTTGAATTTTAGGACCCAGGCGCTTTTCTGACATAAGCGCCATGGCAATTGCCATATTTCCACCGACGCTGTCTCCGGCAACGGTCAGTGTGTTTTGGTGAATCATACCGGCATTGAATGAGCAATTGCTAAGAAGATAGCTGCCCTTTATAATATCCCATATATGTGAAAGGATGAAATAGCATTGTTCAATGGCTACGGGATATTTTGCTTCCGGTGAACGGGTATATTCAGGAAAAATGATCAGGGAGCCGGTTCGTGCTGCCAGTTCCCGTACAAGTTTTTCATGGGTGTGAAAGCTTCCGAAGACCCAGCCGGCACCGTGAATATAAAAAATTACATTTTGAACAGACAAAGAATTTTTGGGGGTTACGAAATAGATGGGAATTCTTCCCCAATTTGTTTCCACTTTGGAGTGGCATATGTCTGCCGGATATTTGTACACGGGTGAATTTTGCGCTTCTTCCAAAACCATTCTCCCTTCCTCCGGCGGCAATTGAAAAATCAGGGGTGGAATGGAACTTTGATCACATACCATTTCAGCAGCATATTCTAATGGAACACAACGTTTCATATAGTTTTTCCTTATAATTTAGCAATTTATTATTAAAATATGCACGAAATCTTATTGTGTAAGATAACTGTGCAAAAAATCATCTGATTTATGTAAGGCGATTGGAGATTCCGGGAATTATTTATTTTGTATCAATATTTATTTTTATAGTTACCAATAGGATGAATTTGTGATAGAGTTATAGAGATAAACGGAAAGGAAAAGAACAGATGAAAAACAGATTTTTTAGAAAATTATCAATGGCGTTGGTTGTCAGTTTGGCGTTCAATACTGTAATTACAGGGCAAACAGTTGATACAAAAGCAGCCGGTATCCGTGAAGAAGCGGTTGCTTTGTCAGAGGAAGAAGTAAGTTCAGTCGAACCAACGACAGAAGAACCAACCACGGAAGAACCGACAACGGAAGAGCCAACGACAGAAGAACCGACCACAGAAGAGCCGACCACGGAAGAGCCGACGACTTCTCCGGATTATGAAATTATCAATGGATTATACAAGGTGAAAAATGGTGTTCTTATTGAATATCTGGGAGAGAAAGAAGACAGTTCCACTACGATATTAATTATTCCAAAAGCGGTAACAAAGATAGACGACCAGGTATTTGCGGGATATAAATACATAGAGACGGTTACTTTTACGGCAGGAAGTCAATTGACGGAAATCGGACAGAAAGCATTTCAAAATTGTACGGCATTGAGTACGGTTAGTCTGCCCACAGGTTTGAAAACAATCGGATACAGAGCATTCTACAAGTGCACTTCCCTTAAGAGCATGACAATTCCGTCAACCGTAACAGAGGCGGATACAATTTTTGGAAAATCTGCATCGATAACAAAGGTTATTTTTGCGGCTGGTACCACAATAATTCCTCAGAGAATATTGATGAATGCAGACAGTGTCACAAAGGTAACTATAAAATCGGGAGTAAAAACGATTGGAAGCAAAGCGTTTTATAAATGTACAGGATTAAAGACAATCAAAATTCCTTCCACAGTAACTTCAATTAATGCATCGGCATTTAGTGGCTGTAAAAATCTTGCAACGGTTACGATGTCCCAATATGCTACTTCAATTAAAAAGAATGCATTTAAGAATTGTACAAGCCTTAAGCAGCTGGAATTGGGAAGCTCGGTGAAAACAATAGGAGAGAATGCCTTTTCGGGGGACACAAATCTGACGCTTTTGGTTTATGCCAATTCAACAGCAAAAGCTTATGCCAGAAAGAATGGAATTAAGTGGCAGTATACGGCGTCAGAACTAGCCAGACAGGCAACAAGTGCGGCGATATATAAAAAATATATGAAGCAGATTAGTTCAAAGAATAAAAGTAAATATCAATTGAAAAACTTGAAAAATTATGTACCGCAGGGAGTCTGTGTTGTGGGAAACTATCTTGTTGTTTCTATGTATTATAAAAATATGACAAAAAATTCTATTTTGCTTTTATATGATAAGACGACAGGAGATTTTGTCAAAAAGGTTGTTCTTCCGTCAAAAGATCACGTCGGTTCCATTACGAATATCAAAGGAAGATTGGTAGTAAGTCTTGTAAATATATCTGCAACAGATTATGTTGCGGTTATAAGTAAGTCAAAATTAAAGAAGGCGAAGAAAGGAAAAACAATAAAATATGACTATAAGGTAAAGCTCACGGGATATGCAGATTTTTCTGCATTTGATGGAAAGATATTCTGGGCGGGACGTAGTGCCAATAGTACTTCCTGTAAAATGTATGGATACAAAGTAACTGTAAAAAAGAAAAAAATGGTATTTACTCCTCAATATAGCTATACTGTTCCTGCAAATTGCCAGGGACTTATTGTAAAAAAAGAAACCGGATCAAAGAGAACATTTATATTTTCCCAATCCTATGGAAGATTGAATGATTCAGCCCTTATTACATATAGTGTCAAGATTAAAAAATCAAATTCGCTGGGTACAGCGAAATCAACAAAAGCATTACCGGCTATGGTTGAGGGAATATACATGACAAGCAGTGGAAAAGTGTATATTGTATTTGAGTCGGCGGCAGGACTGTACTGTTCAAATCCTGACAATACATCGGAAATTCAGGTTAAAAATGTGGGTAAGTTAAAATACAGTAAACTTAGTAAATTGAAAGCAAAGTAGAAAATCAAAAATCCGATGGGAAAATGTGACAGTGCTGATAAATTCTTATAGTATTATCAAATGAGGAAAACAATAAAAAATGCTGTTGTAGTTGCCAAAAAGCACATAATATGATTGGCGGCTACAACGGCATTTTTGTTGCATTAAAATTTCAGAATGTTCTATAGTCTTTTTTATTTCCGATGTAGATAAAAAATATGCATAAATATTACCAGTTTTGCCCATACTTTTTTTGAAGACAAATAAAAAGGAGAAGGCAGTGAAATATATATGTGAAGTATGCGGTTATATTTATGATGAAGAAGAGGGAGAGCCGGAACACGGAATTGCTCTCGGCACGAAATGGGAAAATGTTCCTGAGGACTACTTATGTCCGCTGTGTTATGTAGGAAAAGAGCAATTTTCTCCTGCGGAAAATTCCTAAAATATAGAAAGTAAAAAAGGAGAAAATATTGACGGGGAAAATGGAGGAATTTGATATGACAACAGTGAAACTGCCGGTAAAAAATAGCAGCGGATATTATGAAATACGTCTGGAAAGTATTGGGGGACTTGGCGCAAATTTGTGCAGCAAAATGCTGGGAGAACTGG
>CALWNA010000015.1 GCA_944382505.1 uncultured Lachnospiraceae bacterium | reverse complement strand
CTGCATCAATCTTCCTGCCACCGATATCCGTCTGCACAATCACCCTGTAAAAAGGGGTCTTTACAAAATTTCTTATTTCTCTTTCCCTATTGCAAATCATTCCGAGGACGCAAGTCATCACCCGCCCTACATTGATGGATTTCCAGCCATCTTTTAAATAATTCTGAATCGAATTTCCATATTTTAATGTCAAAAGCCGGGAAAAATTGATTCCCATCAGATAATCTTCCTTCGCCCTGAGATATGCTGCCTCGGAAAGATTGTCATATTCTTTTAAATCTTTCGCTTCCTTGATTCCTCTTAAAATTTCATCTTCTGTCTGAGAATCAATCCAAACACGCTTCTGTACTTTATTTTTTACTCCTGCCTCCTGAGCAACAAGCCTGTATATGTACTCTCCTTCCCGTCCCGAGTCAGTACACACATAAATTGTATCCACGTCCTCACGGTTTAGTATTTCCTTGACAATACGAAACTGCTTTTTTACTCCGGGAATAACTTCGTATTTCCACTCTCCTTCCGGAATAAACGGAAGGTCCTTTAAATTCCATTTCTTATATTTTTCATCGTAAGCATCCGGATAACTCATAGTGACCAGATGACCGACACACCATGTAACTATGGCATTATCACTTTCCATATATCCGTCTCGGCGCGTTGTTTTCAATTTCAACGCTTTGGCAAACTCTGCGGCCACACTTGGTTTCTCCGCAATAAACACTGCTTTTTTCATGATACCTCTTTATATTTTGTCCTTCAAATAATTCTGTTAACATCTCCCTACTATCAGAATTTATTTATTAATTTCATCTACTGTCTTTGTGTAGGACGGAAGAAAATTTTCAATAAAATATTCAACTTCTTCCATTCCTATGCTTTCCACAAACGCCTTTAATGTCTCTTCTGCTTTCGCAAAATCCGTGTTTCCCATATTCGACTCTTCTATGCACTTAATATATGCAGAAAGTTTATCTGCTGCCTTTACATATTTCCAGTCTTCATTTTTTTCTTCAATTAATATTTTTTCATATTCAGGCTGCATTTCTTTTGGAAGTTCCGCCAACAACTGATATGCCGCTACTTTCTCCACTTTTTTGTAAGAATCCCTGATTTCCGGCGCATAATATTTTATTGGAGTTGGCATATCACCGGTAATAATTTCAGTAGTATCATGCATAATTGCCAAAACCGCTATATGCTCTGCGTTCAGATTTTTCCCCAAATAAGTATTTCCTATTATTGCCAATGCATGGGCGATGATTGCCACCTCTAAGCTGTGCTCTGCAATATTTTCTGTAATTGTATTGCGCATCAGCCCCCAGCGATTAATATATTTCATTCTTGCCAGCATCCCAAAAAAGTTATTCATTTCATTTCTCCTTAGTTGAAAAATAATAACTTATTTATTATACCAAATTTCCCTCAATTAAGCCATATAAAAATGTGGGAGGACAAACCTCCCACGCTTTTATCGTCATACTCAACCTTTTAAAAGTAATTTTTCATAATAATCATTCTGCCATGCTGTTCGGTGTTCTATACACATTAAACGTAAGCAGCAACAAATTTATTTCATCAATAATTTAAAAATTTTTGAACAATTTTTTCCAACTCAATTATTGTACTGCTGCTCTGAATGGCATATAGTGTAATATAATAATTTCCTTTCTATCTTTTATTAATACTGAACTACATTCGAGTATTTTGTTATTTTTTCAATTACTTCGCTTCCGGAATATACTCTAATGACTACCTTTAAACGATAATAATAACCTTTCTTTACTGTATATGATTTTGTTAATGTTTTTGTTCCGGTTCCCGTATATTCTTTGCTCCATCTTTCTACTTTACTATAACTTGATTTATCAGTACTTTTTTGTAAAGTCATCGTTGTTTTTGATTTATTGCTTTTTGTCATTACATTAATTGCTTTGCATGTCGCAGTACCGGAATTTATTAGCAAAGTAGCATTAACGCTACCTGTATTTACATACTGCAATTCAACACCATCCATTGTGCCTTCAACATCATAACCATATACATTTTTCGGAACAATTAAAATCACCATCAACATAATTGTCACTGTTTTTTTTATAAAATTTTTCATATGTAATTCCTCCTATGCTTTATAGCTTTATATATAGAGAGACGCAATAAATCCCAAAAAATAACACCCTTTGCAAAATTTTTCTGAAACTTTTCATAGTTTTGCAAACGATGTTATCATTTACATATCAGTAATCTAATTACTTTATGCTTCTTACAACTTTTAATAATTCTTCTTCACTTACGCCTACGGAAATCACACTCATAAAATAGTTGTCTTTCTTCCACGTTACATTTATTGTCTTTTCAGATGTTTTTATCGCCATCAAAGCGTTTGTTCCGTTAATGTCGACATAACTGGTTTCTGCATTTTCAGTATCTATACTAATAGCAGACTCTTCCACCATCTGATTGAACATAATACAATTATTCCCGTTATCATAATAATCCTTTGATATGCCTGCCATATCTTTGCTTTCCGATGTCATAAAAAAGCCCTCTGGCAAATAAGTAATATTATATTCCTTATCTAATTGGATTGTATATTTGCCGGGAGACTGTGACTCATTTTCTGTAATAATTTCATCTTCGGGATAATTCGATATGTCCGTATGGGTATTCTCGATTTTCATATAAAAATCAATTACCGCTGCTCGCACTGTCGGAACCGTAGCAGTAATTATAATCAAAAAAAATAATACAACAGCTACAATACTTCCACCTTTATAAAGCCATAATCTTTTCCTCAAATTTTTCTCATCACTTTTTTTCGTTTTCTTATATACTTTATCTATGTTAATGGCTGTATCCGGTATGTTTTCCATCTTATTCATCTCTTTTTCCAGGCATTCATTTTCATGCTCAACATATTTATTCGCTATGTATCTCAAAAGCATCTCTTCATAAAACTGAGATTCTGCATCGGAAATATTTTTTCTATTCAAACTCTTTCCTCCATTCATTTCCTTTCACCTCATCCATCAAAATTTTTTTCAATCTGTCTTTTGCTCTTTTAACATACATATTTATGTTCTTATTTTCAATCCCCAGCTCTAATGCAATATTTTTATATGACATGTTATACGCATATCGATACAAAATTATACTTTTGTCTCTTTTATTTAGCTTGTCAATATTTCTCCACAAGCCTTTCATTAATTCTTTGTCTGCAAAGATTTTTTCCGGATTATAATTATTCACATTTCTTATGTCTACATCTGACTCATCCCATTCTTTTTCATTTTTCTCTTTTTTCTGTTCTTTCCTTAAATAATCCATGCAAACATTGTGTACTATCGTCATTATATATGGTTTTATCTTATACTCTTCAAGAGTTTTCAGAACATCAATATTTCTAATTATATGTACAAATGTTTCCTGCAATAAATCTTCCTTTGCCTCCTCTTTGTACACAAGCTGATTAATTTTCCATACAATTAGTTTGCTGTACTGATTGTATAAACGCTCCACCCATCTTCTATCTTCATCTTTTTCAATTGCTTCGATTACAGCTAACATATAATCCTCCTTTAACAGGAGAATTATATCACTTGCACTTTTTTTTGACAATAATTCCTATTTTCTAATAATTTTGCCGATTTGCCATATTCATTTTTTACCTTTGTATCTATATATAAAGACTCCATAGATTTAAAAAAGTAACACCTTATTTTATCTCATTTATTTCTTTTATTACACAAAACAGGATGTCCTGCCATAACTGATCGGCAAAACATCCTGCTATATTTTTTATTGTTCCATTTATTACATTCCCAAAAATTTCTTTACAATGTCCTTCATTCCATCCACTTCGCACAAGTTATTGTGACGCACTTCCGCGTTTCTGATTTCTTCGATGGCAGCCGGAATTTTGATATTTCCAATCTTTGAGAGTTCATCCACCAATTCAAAATCGCTCATTGTATCATACTTTGGATTAATCGCATTCATTACACTTCTTGTAAACTTAAATGGGCTGGCGGTGGAAGCAATTACCGTTACATTGTCATCACCGGTTTCTGCCGTATACTTTTCGTATACGCATCTGGCAACAGCAGTGTGCGTATCCATTATATATCCCGTCTTTTCGTATAATGATTGAATTGCTTCTGCTGTTTCTGCTTCTGTGGCATAATTTCCATAGAAGTCATTCAGCTTTGCGCGCATCTCATCCGTAATCGTATATTTGCCGGCACTTGCAAGTTCTGACATTAACTGCCTGTTCTTTGCCGCATCTTCTCCGGCAATCTTATAAATCAGCCTTTCAAGATTGCTTGATATAAGAATATCCATAGACGGTGAGTTTGTGAGAATAAACTCTCTGTTCTTATCATACTCTCCTGTTTTAAAGAAATCAAACAATACCTTATTTTCATTGGATGCACAAATCAATTTATCAATTGGAAGCCCCATGTTTTTTGCATAATAAGCAGCCAGAATATTTCCGAAATTTCCTGTCGGTACAACCACATTTATCTTTTGTTCCTTAGCAACTTTTCCCTCTGCAAATAATTTTGCATATGCATATACATAGTACGCAACCTGCGGAATAAGACGTCCTATATTAATCGAGTTGGCTGATGAAAACTGATATCCTGCCTTGTCCATTTCTGCAGCCAGTTCCTTATCTCCAAAAATCGCCTTCACGCCGCTCTGAGCCTGGTCAAAATTACCGTTAATAGCAACGACATATGTGTTATCACCTTTTTGCGTAACCATTTGCTTTTCCTGAATCGGGCTGACGCCACCATTCGGATAAAAAACAATAATCTTTGTACCTTCTACATCCGCAAAGCCTGCCATTGCAGCTTTTCCTGTATCGCCGGATGTAGCTGTAAGAATAACAATTTCATTTTTAACATGATTCTTCTTCGCCGATGTTGTGAGAAGATAAGGAAGAATTGACAGTGCCATATCCTTAAAAGCTATCGTTTTTCCATGAAATAACTCAAGAAAATATGCTCCTTCTACTTCCGCTAAAGGTGCTATTTCTTCTGTATCAAACTTTGAATCATATGCCTTATTAATACAATACTTTAACTCTTCTTCCGTAAAGTCTGTAAAATAAAGTTTCATAACTTCATACGCAACTTCCTGATAAGTCATTTTTGATAACGCTTCAATGCTGACATCCAGCTTTGGAATTTCCAAAGGAACAAAAAGTCCGCCGTCATCCGCAAGTCCTTTTAAAATTGCCTCAGAAGCCTTTAAAGTTCCACTTTCACTTCTCGTACTTTTATAAAGTATTTCTTTCATTTTATTCTCCCTTATTTCTCTGTGCTTCGCACATTTTTTCTATGAATAAATATACTTTAACCACACTTGACGTGTAATTTGACGTATTATTTATTTATTATTGATATAATTAATTAATCCACCACTCGAGATAATGTTCTGCATAAACTCCGGAAACGCCTGTCCCTGAAATTCGGTTCCTTTTGTTTTGTTATAAACCATACCGCTGTCAAAGTCTACTTCGACCCTGTCACCATCTTCAATCCCCTGCACTGCTTCCGGACATTCAATAATCGGCAAACCAATATTAATGGCATTACGGTAAAAAATTCTCGCAAAAGTTTCTGCAATAACGCAGCTTACACCTGCTGCCTTAATGGCAATCGGTGCGTGTTCTCTTGAAGAACCACATCCAAAGTTTTTTTCAGCAACAATAATGTCGCCCTTTGACACTTTATTTACAAAATCCTTATCAATATCTTCCATACAATGCTTTGCAAGTTCACTTGGATCCGGAACATTCAAATATCTTGCAGGAATAATAACATCTGTATCAACGTTTGCACCAAATTTAAATACTTTTCCTTCTGCTCTCATAATAACCTCCTATAACCCAAGTTCTTCCGGTCCTGAAATCTTGCCGGTTACTGCACTTGCCGCTGCTACCGCCGGAGAAGCAAGATAAACTTCTGATTCCGGGTCGCCCATACGACCAACAAAGTTTCTGTTTGTCGTAGCCACTGCTCTTTCGCCCTTAGCAAGAATGCCCATATGACCTCCAAGGCAAGGCCCGCAGGTCGGTGTACTTACTGCACATCCTGCTTTCACGAAAGTAGTAATAATGCCTTCCTCAATGCACTGTAAGTAAATATCCTGCGTTGCCGGGAATACAATACATCTTACTCCCTTCTTTACTTCTCTGCCCTCTAAAATCTTGGCGGCAATACGCATATCTTCAATTCTTCCATTCGTACAGGAACCGATGACTACCTGGTCGATTTTCACCTCTCCAACTTCATCGATTGTTCTCGTATTTTCCGGAAGATGTGGAAATGCTACCGTAGGTTTCAGTGTACTTAAGTCAATTGTATATTCCTCATCATATTCCGCATCTGCATCAGCCGTATATTCTGTAAACTCTTTTGTAGAATGCTCTTTCATATATTCTCTTGTTAAATCATCCACAGGGAAAATGCCGTTTTTCCCTCCGGCTTCAATTGCCATATTGGTCATTGCAAACCTATCATCCATTGAGAGATATTGAATACCATCACCAACAAATTCCATTGATTTATAAAGCGCACCATCCACGCCAATAAGACCGATAATATGAAGTATAACATCCTTACCGCTTACCCATTTTGCCGGCTTTCCTGTCAAGTTAAACTTAATCGCTGAAGGAACCTTAAACCAAGCTTTTCCCGTGGCCATGCCTGCAGCCATATCCGTACTTCCTACACCTGTAGAAAATGCTCCTAATGCTCCATATGTACATGTATGTGAATCCGCACCGATAACAACGTCACCTGCAACAACCAGACCTTTTTCAGGCAAGAGAGCATGCTCGATACCTACTCTTCCTGTTTCAAAATAATTTGTAATCTGGTTTTCTTCTGCGAAATCCTTAACACACTTGTAAAGTTCTGCTGACTTGATGTCCTTATTCGGTGTGAAGTGATCCGGTACCAATGCAATCTTGTCTTTACAGAATACACAATCCACGTTCATCTTTTTCATCTCACCGATAGCAACTGGTGCTGTAACATCGTTTCCTAAAACAAGGTCTAAATCTGCTTCAATTAGCTGACCTGCTTTTACTTCATCAAGTCCTGCATGTTTCGCAAGGATTTTTTGTGTCATTGTCATTCCCATGATGATTTCCTCCTATATATTTTCTAGATTATATTGCTGCTTATTCCCTTATATTAAAAGGTTAAAGCTTATTTTTTCTTACAATCGTTATAATTCTAAAACAAAAACGTTTCATAGTCAATGATATAAAATAATGAGTATGATGTGTTTTATCTTTTATCAATTTACGATAAATCATGCGTAAAAAGAAAATGTTCTTCAAGGCAAACCCCAGTCCGCGTTATGATGAAAAGTTTAAACGAATTCTCCTTGTTTTATATCATAACGGTATATTATCAAAACCTGATGCTGAGCTTACTTTAACTGCTTTTGGCAAGACCCATGAATCTCGAAAATGCCCATACAAAGTAAAACATTTGTACAGGCATATATGTTTTTCTGTATAAAGCTACAATATTTTACAAGCGCATGCAGAAACCATGTCCAACAGCAATAAATTTGGGATCGATTGTCAAAAGGTTTTCTTTAAGGGAAAGAAGGTATTTTTCATTCGGAACACGGCCAGAATCAATACATTCAACTTCTTTTTCCCAGTTGCTTTTGACTATTTTTCCACCTCCATTGCCATACGAAAGCATGAGGTCGGCACTGTAAAAAACTTCACTATTCTTTTCAAAACATAGTAAACCTTTTTGTAAATGTACTTCTGACGGATAGTCAAAAAATTGGAAATACAATTCTCCGTCAATTAAATGCTCATCAGAATTACATACTTTAATATTACCCGCATATCCATAACCGGGTAATTCGCGTCCACATAAAGCAGAACACAGGACAGTTACTTCGGGGTATTCCGATAAAAATACCGGAAGTCCACCGCATTCGTCACTTTCTAAATGTGATACAAAGATATAATTGAGATTTTTTCCAGCGAGAATTTCTTTTATTTGAGGCAGATTTTGTTTTGCTTCTTCGTATGTACCTGTTGCAAACAAAACGGCAGGATTAGAAGCGAGCAAATATTGATGAATTGTAAAATCCATTGGCGGAATATAGGATGTAAATTGATAAAGATTTTCGGCTATTTTTTGTATGATAAATTATCATTTTAATTAAAAATGAAAAAGAACTTGAGAATAAACTGATTTGT
>CALWNA010000014.1 GCA_944382505.1 uncultured Lachnospiraceae bacterium | reverse complement strand
TAAATGAATATTCTGGAATTTAAATCAGGTGTTTCATGTAAAATATTAGTCACAAAAAAACGGATAGCCGGAATCATTATAATCGTATCTTTCAGCAGAAATACTATACTGCAGCCAAGCATAGTACTCAACGCGACAATCTCATTTTTCATAACACTAAGTACAGCATCAGGCAATCTAAAAAAAAGAAAGAGTAAAATTAGTCCAAATACCCCTGTGCTGCATTCAATATATACGCAAACTATTATAGATATAGCCCACAGAATCCAGAATCCTGATTTCTTCTTATTACTTCTACACTCATAAAGAATCAGTAATACCATATGAAGATACGCGATATAAAATTTACTGTATAGAAAATAGCTGCCATTTCCATAAAAATTTTCAGGCAGCAAAAACATAAGAACATCGTTTATAAAACAATAGCACATCAACATTACAGTTAATGCATTAATACATACCGCTGCTTTTCTGGCTTCTCTGACATACTTAAAAAAGCAGAACGTTTCAATAAAGAAAAGTGTATTAAATATTCCAACATGCAACATATAACCGGCTCTATTAATATATGAAGAATATAAAGAACTCATACAAAATAGGAGGAGCGCTGTCATCATAAGGATATTTACGTTTTTTTTCAAAAGTGGAACAGCAAATACAAAAAACAGAGCGGCAAATACAATGGCAGAAAGCCATCGCAAATAGAAAAATGTCTGCCAAGAAGTAATTCTCTGAACTAAAGATGTATGCACCAATAAAATTGTCATTATGATGGTTATTAAATTTGATTTTTTAATCGTCATATAATCTACCATCCTTTTCTTCAATAAAGATTAGCAATTATGTCTCTGACCTTTTTTCCCTGAAAGTAACAAATATATATTAGGGAATGGAACAAAATATCTGACCATCAGCCCCGCCCAGATTTTCAAACTCTTTTCTCGATGGATATATCGTTTCAATATTTTGCGATAGAGGGTATCTTTATAAAGATATTTATAAACATTAACAAAATTTTCCTTCCGATATACAGCCTTATTCAACAATGCTGTCATAAAAGAATAGTACAGCATATCTGCCTGTTCCAATTCATCATTGTTTTTAAGCATTAAATTTCTATATTTCTTATACACATCCTTTACTTTAAAGCAATACTCTTCAATGGAACTATTATTCATCATTGAATTCTGATTTCCTATATTATAGTAATATGAATTCGGTCTGGACACTGCTCTGCCTTTTTGAGAATGTGAAAAAAATATGTAAGTAAATATATTATCCTCACCAAACGTAATCTCTTTATAATTTGCAAATTCAGTTGCTACTTCTTTTACTACGTTTGATTTATACATTTTATTCCAGCGTGAATGAAATGTAATTTTTGATGGTAACGACGAATTAGCACTTATAAGATAGTGCGAACGAAGCCATTCTACTCTTTTTTGATCAAATATCTGATCCGATTCTAAAAATACTTCTTCTATACTTTTACCATTTTCCACATAAAATCCAGCTGAAACGAAATCGTAATTATCTTCTTCCATAATATTCATAAAATTGCTGATGAAATCCCTCCCCAATCGATCATCTGGATCAAGAAAAACTATATAGTCGCCTGTTGCCTCTCGAATGCCCACTAAGGTCGCATCTACTAATCCACCGTTTTCCTTTCGTATAAAAACAATACGATTATCTGTCTGTGCATACTTCTGAAGGATTGTATAACTATTATCTGTTGATCCATCATCAATTAATATGATTTCAAGATTTGCATATTTTTGATTTAAAATTGAAGGAATCGAAATACCTAAATATTTTTCCTGATTGTACACCGGTACAATAACCGAAACCTTTTTCTTATCCATTTTCTTTTACCATTCATAAGATAGAGTGATTCTCTTGCAAATTGGGGTAAATCACGGAATTACCTTCTCACCATTCAGTTCTTAACTTACTAAATTATACGGGAAGCTTCGTACGTAGCTTCTAAATAAGCATATCCCCAGTATTGATCTGGCTCCAGATACGCTCCTTCTCCCCATTCGTTCCATGCATTTATGAATACAAGCTTATCATCCACATCTTTTCTTTCCAATGTGTTCTTAATGACATTGTTTAGCCATTGCTTATATAATTCCGGAGAGGCATTATGAAATATTAATCCTCGGAAATTTCTTCTCGCAGTATTATCCCACATTGGCATAACAGCCGAATAGACTTTCTTTTTTTGATTTGTCTCAATTTCGTATATTTTATTTTTTACCAAATCTTCATAGTCATAAATATGTCCAGAAAAATCTTTTCGGATAGGGTGCTCTTCTTCCGTTATCTCTTTGCATAAATGTTCTATCTGCTTCGGCTGAAATTCAGTCTCAGCATCAAATCCTTCGCAAGCCCAGTTATATGATACATCTCTTTCTTGTACAGCAATGATATATATATCAAATTTATATTTTTCCATTACCAACTTCCGCCAACATTTTAAAACTTTCTTTGGATTAGGAATAAGTGAAGGACGATAAATAAGAATTACTGGCTTATTATTTATTCTATAATATCTTTCATCCATAAAATCATCCAAAATGGAATAAATAAATTTCATATAATTCTCTTCAGTTGGCGAAATTTTCATCAAAACACCTTCGTCAGTTCCAGAAAAGCGTTTTGTCCAATTTTCATTGGCCCAACAATAACAAAATTTGATATTCAAATCCAAATTTTTTAAAAACATATTTAAGGGCTGTTCTAAAAGTCGTTTTCCATCAAACCAATAATAGTAAAAGCAAAATATATCAATTCCATAATTGTGGGCAAGTTCAATTTGACGGACCATTACATCTTTTAATCTAAGATCGTAGTAACCCAATTCTCCAGGTTTTCGCGGCTGATAGTGTCCTATAAATTGAGGTATTGCCTGATTTACATTGTTCCATTCAGTAATTCCCTTTCCCCACCATTCATCATTTTGTGGATTTGGATGAAATTGTGTAAGATAATATGCTGCAAGATGAACTTTTTTTTCACCTATATCATGGTGTAAATACGGTACATACTGAGAAGATCTACTATTATATTGCTTAAGAACATACTGCGTATATTTATATAACTGTTCTCTATCTCTTATAAGATTCAGCTTCCCTGCTTTTTCATACTTTTCTTCTTTTCTTATTATTATCTCATATCTCTTTCTTCCAATTTTTTCTTTCCACTTTTGAGAAATAGGAAGCTTCCAATATATTCTCTTTAAGATACTTTTCATTTTCGACCTTCTCTTCCACCATTAATATATAAGCCAATGATTTCTTCACAATGCTCCTGTATTGTTTTTATATTTGTAGAATCCACAATATATTGATTCATTTTTCGTACTATATCTGTATCAGAAAGCAATTCCAACATTGTACTTTCAAGCATAGTATCTGATAAATTTACAATATATCCATTCTTCCCGTTTTCAATTAAATCTTTTGCCCCTACGTGATCACTTGTAATTACAGGAATCCCATAACTTAATGCCTCTAATGTCGTAAAACCAAAGGTTTCATCACACTCACTCGGCACAATTACAATATCAAGTTCTTCCATCACTTGTTCTAATTCCACATAACTATATGGTTTATGGCATTTAAGATATGGAGCCTTTTCTGCGTCAGTATACATGTGTACCTCAAACTCTGTTATTCCGGAACTCCACAATCTGTCGCATACTTTACGAAGTATTGAGTAGCCCTTATGAATGGTAACAGGTCCTAAATATCCAAAATGTATCGGCTTATGCATATTTCGAATCTTTTTATGGTTTCCAATTGCTCCATTAGAAATGGAAATAACGTTTGCATTTTTTCCAGAATAACCATATCTCTTATATACATTCAATGTATTTTGACTATTAAAATGCACAGCATTTATTTTTTCCAATAGTTCAATATTGTGTTGTCGCAGTTCTTGATAATCATACTGCTTATCTCTATCAATTTCTCTGCTAGCGAGCGGTTCTTCATAAGCAGAATATAAATTTGCATTATGTTTCTTTCGGAAAGTCTTTACAATACTCCAATCTTTAACAATTCTATATATATCAGATTGTAAAAACTGAATCTTTCTATATGACAAAGCATTCCTGTTACAGTTTATACAATCCGCACACGCATGATCATCTGTACAAATTTTTCCATCATGAAATAAAGTACATCTTGGACAAACCGGAAAATAATCATGGGTTGTATAAATTGTTCTAACCTGTGCATGAACAGCAGCTTCTATCAGTTCTGAAGGTAATCCCATAAAAGTATGGATATGTAATACATCAAATTTATTATTCTGAAAGAAAATGTCAAATACACTTTTCTCTTTCTGTATCATAAACTCCTTCGGTTTCCTGATACCATCCATCAAAGGAATGGGTAAAGGATTTACAATTTCGTAACTGTAGCACTCAATCTCTCCTTCTAATAAATAAGTTTTCCGTTTATTTACACTTGCCCATGTTTTATTATTGATAAGTGTTCCGGGCCATAAAAGAGATACTTCATGTCCTCTCTTTTTCTGTTCAATCATTAAGTCAATACAATACTTTGTCATTCCCCCTCTCCTAAAAGGAGGAAATCCTAATGAATAATGCAAAATGTTCATATGCCCCTTCTCCGACTATTCCAAAATGCAACTATAAATGTTTTGCATCCTTTTATAAGAATATTGTTTATCAAATGGTTCCGCAGCCTTAACACAATAATCTTTCATCATAATCCTTTTCTCTTCAAAACTAAGCTTTTGGATAGCTTTGGCAAAAGCATGTACATCAAAAGGATTGCATAAATACCCGTTCACCCCATCTGAAATATAATCCACGATCCCATGGACATTAGATGCAATAACAGGGAGCCCAGACGCCAACATTTCTATACCAGAAAGCCCTAACCCCTCTCTTGTAGAAGGCATAACGCCAATATCTGCACATTTACAAATTTGCGGAATATCTTCTCTTAATCCCATTAGTCGCAAATCAACATTGTATTCTTTTGCGATATTTTCCAAATCCTTTTTTGTATTTGAACTTGTCATTGCATTTCCACATATCATAAATACTACATTCTTAATTTTTGTCTCTGCAATTGCCTTTATTATCACCTGATGGTTTTTTCGCTTTGATAATTCACCAATTGCAAGAATGAGCAAATCCCCTTCTTTTGTATCAATCTTCTGTCTATACAACGATCTATCTATATTCACATCCTTAAATCTTTTCGTATCTACACCGACCCCTGGAATATAGTATACATTTGCACACTTCATCCTTTTAGCATTATCATAATCTTCATGATTAATTGTTATAATAGCGTCAGTATACTTTGACAGCCATTTTTCGATAGTAAAAAAAATAATCCATGTTTTTTTGCTGGAATACTTATGAAAATAAAATCCATGCGTTGTATATATAATTTTTGTTCCTCGCTTTCGATATTTTTTACATGCATACCTTGTAATTGCGCCCGCTATCGGTGTATGACAATGAATGACATCAAATTGGTTTTTTTTAAGTAAATCTGAAATTTCTCTATATGCCAAAATAGTTTTCCAGGAAATCGGTTTATTAGAAGAAAAATCAATCTGATGAAACGTTATTCCCATTTCTGTGAAATAGTCTTCCATACACTCTGCACCGGGATGGTATATATTTGCTGCACAGTGTACTTCGTATCCCTGATTTTGAAGGATACGTATATCATTAGTCAAAAAACTTTTCACAAATCTCGCAAAAGCAGTAACAATCAAAGCTTTCTTCATTCTTACTCCCACATCTTCCAAATATTTCTTGGCACTTTATACAAAATCAACAAATTGTATTTTTCAGATCATACTAATTCGTTTTGGATCGCAAAAAAAGTTTTTCATATTGATCAACAATAAACTTCCAGCTATACGCTGTATTAACTCTTTCTTTAGCCTTTATCCCCATTTTCCTTACTTCTTCCGCATCCAGTTGATCTGCTCTGTCAATCAGCTTCGCTAGGCTTCCTTCCTTTTTGCTCCAGTATAAAGCAGCATCCTGAGCAACTTCTCTGTTAAACCCAACACCAAGCAATAAATTCAAATCTGTACTTCCCATCGCTTCAAGAAGACTTGGATTTGTACCTCCCACCTCATGTCCATGAAAATAACCATACGCGTTCTCTCGAATCTTTTTCAGTAGTTCCTGATCATATACAGTTCCAACAAATTTGACTCTTTTGTCATTCTTAAAATGTAGTTTATCTTCAAGTTCATCCAAGAACTTATCATTATCCGTAGAAATGATTGCAAGATCTTTTTTGCTTTTACTTTGCATAAATTCACGAATCATTGTTTCAAAATTATTTTCCGGAACAAATCTTCCTACAATCAGATAATACCGCTTACTTTTGAGTCCGTTCTCGTTCAACCAACTAATATATTTTTCATTCTTATCATCCAGCAGACTGGGCAACGTATCAGAACCATACGCGATGTATGTAGTTTTGGGATTATATTTTTTATATTCTTCCTGTATATATTTTTCGATATTCACAGAATCGCAAATCAACAAGTCTGCATGTTTTACCATACCTGCTTCGCTAATCTTCCAGTATTTTTGAATCGGAGCGCTCCATTTGCCTCTTTTCCATTCATGTCCATCTGGATTAACATATAAACTTCCTCCGATCTTCCGGATTTCTCTTTTCATCAATCCGATAAAAGGTCCTATACGGCACGCCAGTACATAGAAAATAGGATTCTGAATACTTGGCCGTGCTTTGCAGTAATTAATACACGCATGCAAAGCAGCCACATCATAAAAAACAGCTTTTGCTGCTCCAACATCTGGCACATTAACATTAAAGCACTTTGCTCCGTTATAATCGTAACGAACAGAATCATCTGCAATACGTGAAACATGGTATCGAATCTTGTCGGACACCTGATACTCTGTCAGCTTTTCTACGAAAGTTTCAAACCCTCCATACGCTGCCGGTATCCCCTTGCTGCCAACAATAAATACCTGTTGCTTTACAGTTTTATAATCCGGGTTCTTTTTATGTCTTTCCAGCAAAGTGACCTTTTTCCCATTTACTTCAATTTTTCCAGCCTCCATGCTCTTAAACTCCTTATTATATGCCAGTAAAGTGATTCATTACCTAAAGTAATTCGGCTCCTCCGGTTACAACATTTGTCTTCTTCTCTCTCCTTCTCATCTGAGCCCATCCAGATATTTTCCATCCAATACGTCTTTCAGATACTGTCCGTACTGGTTCTTCTTCAAGACCTCATAAACTGCCAGCATATCTTCTCTGCTGATCCATCCGTTCAAGTAAGCAATCTCTTCCAGGCAGGCGATTTTTCGATGCTGATGAGTTTCCATGGTCTTTACAAAATTTGTGGCATCCACCAGGCTTTCATGGGTTCCAGTATCCAGCCATGTGAAACCCTGTCCCAGAAGTTCTACATTCAGGAGTCCCTGTTCCAGATAGATCCGGTTCAGATCCGTAATCTCCAATTCCCCTCTAGCGGACGGCTTCAGATTTTTTGCGTATTCCACAACCCTGTTATCGTAAAAATACAGACCGGTAACACAGTAATTGCTTTTTGGCTGTTCCGGCTTTTCTTCAATGGAGATCGCCTTTCCATTCCTGTCAAATTCCACAATACCGAACCGCTCCGGATCGTCCACATAATAACCGAAAACAGTTGCTCCTCTTCCTGTTTCTGCATTTTCAACAGCGGCCATCAGCCTCTTTTTCAAACCATGCCCAGCGAAAATATTGTCTCCAAGCACCATGGCAACACAGTCATTTCCTATAAAATCCGCTCCGATGATAAATGCCTGTGCCAATCCGTCAGGAGAAGGCTGAACCGCATAGCTGAGATTCACACCGAATGGCTGACCATCTCCCAGAAGATCCCGAAAACGTGGTGTATCCTGCGGCGTGGAAATGATGAGAATGTCACGAATCCCAGCATTCATCAGCACAGACATGGGATAATAGATCATAGGCTTGTCGTATACAGGCAACAGCTGCTTTGAAGTTACTTTCGTTAACGGATAAAGCCTTGTACCGGAACCGCCGGCGAGTATAATTCCTTTCATTCTAAATACCTCTCTGTTAAAATGATCGATCAGGGAATCTCGTCCATACTGTAATTCACTCCCCCATCACCCGACTCCCCTTCACCACATTGTTGCTCCGGTCCCTGGCTCCAAACGTCACGATCACCGTCCCGTCTCCCACCTCGGACACCTTCTCCACCACCAGGCTCCCGGTCACGTCCCCGTCCGTCTCATCTGTGGCGGTGATTCCTTCCAACAGCTCCTCATCCGTCATCCCGTCCCGGTATTCCGTCTCCGCCTCTTCCATATGGATCACCGGTGCCGTCCGATCCTCATCCAGATAAAGCATCACGCTCAGCACCGTCAGGATCACATCCAGCGTGCAAAGTATTATCACGATCTTCTTCATATCCACCTCACAGGCCCTCTGCCCGTTTTCCTTTTATGCTCCTGACCGGAACTCAGTCCTTCCGGTCCTCTTTTTCTTCGTTTCTCTCTGTCCCTGTAGTGTCCGGCTCTCCGGGCTTCTTCGCGCCGTCTTCCTTCTCCGGGCTTTCCTCCGTCTCTTCCTCCAGGATCTCCTCATCCAGCGTCACGAAGTCCATCCCGTCGTCGTCCAGCAACATCAGCTTCCCCTGCGCCGCTTTCCGGTGGGCCTTCCGCTCCTTCCTCGCAGGCCTTCCGCTCCGCTCCGGATTCCGGGTCGGCTTCTCTGCTTTTCCGCTTTCCTCTCTTCCGTCCCGGGCATCTCCGTCTTCCTGGCTGTCCCCGCTCTTTCCGGCCTTCTCAGCCCTGACGGTCTTCTCAGACTTTTCGGCTTTTTCAGGCTTCCCGGATTTCTCTGTCCTTCCCGCGTTTTCGGCCTTCCCTAATCGCTGGCCGTGGCCGCTCCGTTCGCTGCGTCCGGACTGCTCAGGCTTCAGGTCGCTTCCGGACTTCCCGTTCCCTCCATGCTGTCCGGCCGCGGCCTCCTCCAGGCCGAAATCCTGATCCGCCCCGTACATGCCGTAATACTTCCCATAATACTTTCCGTAGTATTTCCCGTAATAACGGCCGTAGTTGCCATAGTAGCCGTTTCCGTTCAGGTTCACCTTGTTCAGCACCACCCCAAGCACGCTGCAGCCAGCCTTATCCAGCTGCTCCTTCACGCTCTGGGCGAACTTATAGCTCACCGCCCCGCTCTCGATCACCAGCACCGCCCCGTCGCACTGCTTCGCGATCACCGCTCCGTCGATCACGCTGCCCAGCGGCGGCGTGTCCACCACCACACAGTCGTATTCCCGGCGCAAATAGTCCAGTAGCAGGCGGAACGCGTCCCCTCCCAGCAGCTCGCTGGGGTTGGGAGGCACCGGACCGGAAAATACAGCGTAGAAGTCCGGCACGTTGGTCTCACAAAGGATGTCCCCGATGGATGCCTGTCCGCTCAGATAATGGGAGAGGCCGTATCGGGCCGCGCTCACCCGGTACATGCTGCGCAGCACGGATTTTCTCAGGTCTCCGTCCACCAGCACCACCCGTTTTCCGTTCTCCGCCATGGACAGGGCCAGCTGGAAGGACACGCTGGTCTTTCCCTCGTTGGGGGTGCAGCTGGTCACCGCGATGACCTTCTTCGACCTCCCCGCGAATTCCAGGTTGGTCCGCAGGGTCTTGTAGCTCTCTCTGGACCGGAAGTCCAGCTTCTCTATATTGTTCAGGCTTACTTTCTGCATATCCTCATCTCTCCGGGCTTCCGGAGCCTTTCTCTTTTCTTGACAGGATCTTTCTCGTGCCAGCAGGTTACTGTTCAGCCTTCGGCAGAACAGTAACGGCATCCGGCCATTCCAATCGCTTCGCGATGGGCCGGATGCTTCCACCCTATACGTTTTCGTACGGTCTGCGCAGTAGATGCGCAGACCTGGCTGAATAGTAACGCCGGCAGAACTTTTTATCTTGCCGTGCCTTTATCTCGCCATGCTCTTTCTCTTTCCCTTCCTGCGTCTCCTCTTTCCGTCCGCTTCTCCCTCATTTAGAGGGATCACGGCCAGCACGGACAGGCCCAGGTAGCGTTCCACATCCTCTGTGGTCTTGACGGTATCGTCCAGGAGGAACCTCACCACCAGGATGCCCATCACCAGCGCCGCTCCCAGCATGCCGCCCAGCAGGATGTTGCGGGCGGTATTGGGGCCGGAGGCGTAGGTGGGCAGGTTCGCGGTCTCCACCACGTTCACCGCCTGGATGTCCATCACGTTCAGGATGTGCTCGCTGGCCGCTTCCCGGACTGCGTTGGCGATCTCCATGGCACGGACCGGGTCGGTATCCGTCACCGTGATGGAGATGAT
>CALWNA010000013.1 GCA_944382505.1 uncultured Lachnospiraceae bacterium | reverse complement strand
CAGTGCCTTCTCTCACGCCTTTTACACTGTGCATGAAAACAATTGACAATAAAATAGCTATTATTGCCATGGTTGTGTCACAACAGACCTTTGTATTTCCAAAATTGGTATGAAATCGAATGGATATCGCATTCACCAATGATTCTCCCGGAAGCATGACGACATCTGCCAACACTTCCAAATATACACCAAATGCTAATATACAACAGCCAATAAACAGTGCAGCCATCTCAGAGATATACTTGACCGGATCAAGCCACCACAAAAACATGGTTGTTAAATCAATAAAATACCCGAATAAAATTGATGCCGGAATCTGCAAAAAACTTGAAACTTTAAATTTATCTTCTAAAAGTATAATCTGAAATATAATAAGTACTATGCTGAATAAAATTGTAAATTCACCTAACGTTAAATCGAAGCCAAAACTTAACACATATGGTATGCTGGAAATTGGTGAAGTTCCAAGATTTGCTTTTGTTATAAAACTGATTCCTAAAGAAACAATAAACAAACCGATTAAAAATATTATGTAACGCTTTATCGTCTCACTTTTTGACATCCGTATCTCTCCTTTGTAGCCTGTGCCGCCTCTCCTTTCAGTCGGCGGCATATTTTTTTCTCGTCCTCTCAAGAAAAAAAGGCCCTCCGGACCTTTTTTCCATCTTTTATTGTATATTATTTTGCTTCAATATATCCTTTTGCCACTAAAAGTTCTGCTGAAAGCACAGCTCCGCCTGCGGCACCTCTAAGTGTATTATGAGACAATCCCACAAACTTGTAATCATATACGGTATCTTCTCTTAAACGTCCAACAGAAATGCCCATACCATTTTCGAAGTTAACATCCAATGTAACCTGTGGTCTGTTATCTTCCTCGAGATACTGAATAAACTGTTTTGGCGCACTTGGAAGTTCAAGTTTCTGTGGCTCACCGCTAAAGTTCACCATGGCTTCAATAAGCTGTTCCTTCGTAGGTTTCTTTGCAAACTTAACAAATACAGCTGCTGTATGACCATCCAGTACAGGAACTCTGATACACTGTGTTGTTATGACGGGACCATCTGCTTTTTTAATTACACCATCTTCAATCTTGCCCCAAAGTCTTAATGGTTCCTGCTCGCTCTTTTCTTCTTCTCCACCGATAAATGGAATAATATTTCCAACCATCTCCGGCCAGTCTTTAAATGTCTTGCCTGCACCTGAAATAGCCTGGTATGTAGTTGCAATAACCTCTGTAGGCTCAAACGCTTTCCAAGCGGTAAGTACAGGAGCATAACTCTGTATTGAACAATTAGGTTTTACAGTAACAAAACCTCTCTTTGTTCCAAGTCTTTCTCTCTGATACTTTATCACTTCATAATGTTCAGGGTTAATTTCAGGAACAACCATAGGTACATCAGGTGTCCATCTGTGTGCACTGTTATTTGATACGACAGGAGTTTCTGTCTTTGCATAATCTTCTTCTATCTTTTTGATTTCTTCTTTCGACATGTCAACGGCACTGAAGACAAAGTCAACCGTTGATGCAACCGCCTCAACTTCGTTGACGTTATGAACAATCATATTTTTAACTGCCTCAGGCATTGGAGCATCCATTTTCCATCTGTCGCCGACAGCCTCTTCATAAGTCTTTCCGGCCGAACGAGGGCTTGCTGCCAGTGTAGTCACCTCAAACCACGGATGATTGACAAGTAAAGTAATAAATCTCTGTCCAACCATTCCTGTTGCCCCTAAAACACCTACTTTTAATTTCTTATCTAATTTCATCATGTTCTGTATACCTCTCATTATAATTATAAACTATCTGACGGCTTAATAAAAATCTGACCAGACACCATCATTATCCGAATCACCTGCATTATCGCTTTTTGTAGTTGTCGTCTCAGAATTTGACTGATTATTATTTTTATTGTTATTTGACTTTGTGCTGTTTTCATTATTTTCAGGAGCTTCATCTGTGAAGATGTCCTCAGCATAATTGTCCCCGTTGCCTTGGTTGACATACTCATTGTTTACATTATTGCTGCTATTTCCACTGGAAATACCTGAATTTGCGTTATTATTAGAACTATTACTGTTGCTGCTATTGTTGCTATTATTGCTGCTGCCATCCGGATTCGTTATATTCTCTCCGGATATGTCTTCCATGTTTGCTTCGTTGTCTATATCTGCCCCGGATTCGCTGCCGCATACATCCTCCGTCGACATCGTTGTTGTCTCACTGTTATCTGCAGTATCTTTGTTGCTTTGAGCCACTGCAATAATCACCACCACGATAATGATTACCAACACGACTGCTGCTATCGCCGCAATTTTCTTTTTGTTCATTACATTACCTCCCGAATAAATACTACATTTTTATCGAAAGCATAAAGTATACTTCCATCTTTTTTCCCAGTAATGTTTTCACTGTCTGTCGTTTCTTCCGGTGTCGTAATTTCTTCCGCCGTCGGAGATTCTGTCTCCTGTGTATTTTGCTCATTCAAATAGGCTGAATACTCTGCCTGCGACTGCTTATATGTATCAGACATACAGTATATATTTACGTTTGCCATAAAATAGCAGAACATCCACACTAAAATCAGCCCTGTCGCACTTGCCACCGCATCTCTTTTTTTAAAAAACGGTAAATTGTCTCTATATTTAAAATCCGACAAAAAAATTGCCGGGCTGAAAAACATTATAAAAAAGAAAATATATTTTAATATATCTAATACCACATCAACCGGCTCAAACCGGTAGTATCTTATCTCTCCGTATATTCCTGTTCCAATATAAAACAATGCAAATGCATAATATAATATCGCAGGAATCATCTTATATGCCAGACCGGAGCGAAATCCAAATAATTTTATTGTCGTATCATATTTTTTTTTGTCCGGCATACGATTTTTATCATGCTTTGCATATATGTCCCGACCTTTATTCTGTTTCAATGGTTTATATGCCATAATTTCTCCTTTTCTTCAGTTGATAACTTCTGACCTTTAGGAAAAAGCTACTGGCGTGACTCGAACACGTGACCTGCTGATTACGAATCAGCTGCTCTACCAACTGAGCTACAGTAGCATATTTAGTATTCCTGATAAGGATTTCAACAATCTTTATCTGACATACTCACTCTAATTTACTATAAGGAAATTAAAAAGTCAATGCATAACTCTCAGATTTTTCTGCTTATGTTTCATTTTTTCTTTTCCGATGTTGAACCCGTGTTTTTTCTCTGCTATAATTATATTATGATTTCAATAAGAATAAACGATATTAATAATTTTATGCAAAATCTTCTTTCCGGAAATATATTTGATTCTTTTCTTTGTTGCGACGGAGAAATAAGTACAGCAACTACATACTCCTTTCATGGCCGCATCAATAAAGATTTTTATACATCTGATGAATTAGAAACATTAACGGAAGATTTCATTCCATGGAAAAACATAAAACATATATGTTATGAAATAATTAAAGGCAAAAAACCACCAACCAAAATAAAATTGGTTCTTTCCCTGCCAAAAGCTTCTTATTCCAAAATGATATCGGATACAGGCGTTCCTTTTACTCCCGAAAACATTGGCGGACTGTATCTTCATCTGTTGTATGAAAAAAATGAAATGACCATTATAACCGGTACTTCCCTAAATATTTTTACCATGGATAAGACATTGGATCAATATTGGGATAATCAAATAAAAATTTTTCTTGACAACCACTTTAATACGCAGGAAATATAAAATTTATTCCTCCCGAAAATATCTATTTAAGAACAAAATGTTAACGATTCGTAAAAAATTAGCACTCATCTTCATTGAGTGCTAATTTTTTCTTGACATTTAAAAAACACATGATTAAAATGACATTTAGATTAAGACAAAGGAGTGATTTTTATGGCAAACAAACAGGGAAATCTTTCGATTAACAGCGAAAATATTTTTCCAATTATAAAAAAATGGTTATATTCTGACCATGATATTTTCTTTCGAGAGTTGGTATCTAATGGATGCGATGCCATTACGAAATTAAAAAAATTAAATCTTATGGGAGAAGCGGAAATCGCTGATGATGAAGAATTTAAGATTCAGATTTTGGCAAATCCTACGGATAAAACCCTTACTTTTATTGATAATGGTCTTGGTATGACCGCGGAGGAAGTTGATGAATACATTAATCAAATTGCTTTTTCCGGAGCGGAAGCCTTTTTAAAAGAATACAAAGATAAAACTTCCGAAGACCAGATTATCGGTCATTTCGGTCTTGGTTTTTACTCTGCATTTATGGTAGCTGACAGAGTAACAATTGAAACACTTTCCTATAAAAAGGGGGCAAAGGCTGTTCTTTGGGATTGTGAAGGCGGTACGGAATTTACCATGTCGGACTGTGACAAGACAGACCGTGGCACCAAAATCACACTCTATTTAAACGAAGATAGTTTGGAATTTGCAAATCTTTACAGAGCCCGGGAAGTTTTAAATAAATACTGCTCTTTTATGCCTGTTGAAATTTTCTTAAGCGATCCTACTGCGGAACCGGAATACGAGACTGTTATGGAAGAGGAAGTTACAGAAAAAGATACGGTCATTGAACATATTGTTGAAGAAGCCAAAACAGAAGAAAAAGAAAACGAAGATGGCACAAAGGAAACCGTTGAAGTTTCTCCGGAAAAACACAAAGCAAAAATATTAAAACGACCGGTAAGTATCAGTGATACCACACCTCTGTGGACAAAAAATCCAAGTGAATGTACCGAGGAGGAATATAAGGCTTTCTACCACAAAGTATTTATGGATTATAAGGAACCTTTATTCTGGATTCATTTAAATATGGACTATCCGTTTAATTTAAAAGGAATTCTCTACTTCCCTAAGATTAATATGGAGTATGAATCTATCGAGGGAACCATTAAACTTTATAACAATCAGGTATTTATTGCCGATAATATCAAAGAGGTTATTCCTGAATTTCTGATGCTTCTGAAAGGTGTTATTGACTGTCCGGACCTTCCGCTGAACGTTTCCCGTTCTGCGCTTCAGAATGACGGTTTTGTCAAGAAAATTTCGGATTACATTACAAAGAAAGTTGCCGATAAACTTTCCGGAATGTGTAAAACAGATAAAGAAAACTATGAAAAATACTGGGACGACATCAGTCCATTTATCAAATTCGGATGCTTAAAGGACGAAAAATTCTGCGAAAAGATGTCTGATTACATTCTCTTTAAAAATCTTGATAATAAGTATCTCACATTCAAAGAATGTCTTGAAGAAAATAAGGAAAAACATGAAAACACGATTTTTTATACAAATGATCCTGTACAGCAGAGCCAGTATGTTAACATGTTTAAAGCCGAAGGCATTGATGCGGTAATTTTAAAGGATAATATTGACCAGCCGTTTATTACACAGTTGGAATCTAAAAATGAGGGCGTTAAATTTAAACGAATTGATGATGATTTAAATGATTCATTCACCGAAGAACTTAGCGAGGACGAAGCAAAAGAACTTACAGAAAAACTTACGGAAACCTTTAAGAAAGCTTTGAATCGTGACAATATTGACATTAAGGTTCAGAAACTGAAAGACGAAAAAGTATCTTCCATGATTACAATTTCTGAAGAAAATCGTCGTATGCAGGATATGATGAAAATGTACGGCATGGCAGGTAT
>CALWNA010000012.1 GCA_944382505.1 uncultured Lachnospiraceae bacterium | reverse complement strand
GAAGCGGTGGATTCATTTTAAAATTTCCATCATTGCCGGTAATGTCATCTGTACACATTGAAAAATGATGCGGGCAGACTTCTGCGGTAACATGAATTCCTTCTTCTTTTGCCATTTTGACCATAGTAACGCTGTCTTTTGTAGAGCAATGACAAAGATGAAGTGTGGCTCCGGTTTCTTTGGCAAGCATAATATCTCTGGAAGCAATAATATCTTCCACTGCGTTACTGATTCCTTTTACACCCAATTTTTCTGATTTATCGCCAAGATTGATCACGCCTCCCTCCACCAGATTGATGTCTTCGCAATGCGCCATAACAGGAACACCTGCTTTTACAGCATTTTTCATTGCTTTTCTGTAAACGCCGGAATTCATTACTGACTTTCCATCCTCACTAATGGCACAAATTCCTGCTTCCTTCAAAGCAAACACATCAGTAATTTCCTGACCCGCCATAGACTTTGTGACAGCTCCAACCGGCAGAACATTGGTAAGACCCACGGATTCTGCTTTCTCAATTATATATTGAACAATTTCTGCGCTGTCCACAACCGGTTTTGTGTTCGGCATACAGCAGACAGTAGTAAAACCTCCACGGGCCGCTGCTCTGCTCCCTGTCTCTATGTCTTCTTTATAAGTAAATCCCGGATCTCTGAAATGCACATGAAGATCAATTAATCCCGGCATTACATAGCAGCCTTTTGCGTCAATAACCTGATCCGCTTCCTTATTTATGCTGTCTGCTTTCTCTTTAATCACACTATCCTGAATCAGGATATCCATAATCTTGTCCAGCTTTTCCGCAGGATTTAGGACTCTTCCGTTTTTTATTAATATTGTCAATTTATTACCTCTTGCTTTCTATTTTTTCATTTTAATTAAATTATAAAATCTACCTGTAAAAAGGGCATATTAAACCATATAAAAGTATATCAAAAAAGCACATCCCTTTCAATATATATTGAACAGAGATGTGCCAAACAATGTGTGAAAGCACATTTTTATTTTTTATGATAAATCTCTATAATTCCATCCACTTTATTTACCAGCTCATATTGACCCGAAGACAATATGTCCGCAAATTTTTCCTGTTCCTCCATATATCTTGCATCCACCACCAAATACTCTGTATATATGTCATTTTCCAAATGATTCTGGTCATAAAGTTCCAGATTTTTGGACAAATGCGGAATAAAAAATCCTGACGCGCATACCGATGCGTTTTCCGGAACTGTTGCCAAGGCTTTATCCAATTGCTGATATGTCTCTTTGTTTTGTTCGTAGCGTTCTGTATAAGCAATCAGTTTTGGGAATATACTTCCAACAAACATAATACTTGCGCACATTACTGATATGCATACCATCGTTTTTGCTTTTGGAATTTTCATATCGGCAAGATTCATGATTATCAGATACATAAACAATGCAATTGTTCCAAAATTGTAATGGAACCCTACATCATGCTGATACAGATAAGATGGAAAACAATTCACCAGCAAAAACGGAAGAAGGAGAATGTATCTTGAATATTTTCTTTTTACTCTAAACAATACTCCACCTATCGGAACCAACATTAAAATCAGATAGCCGATTTTATCCATAGCGCTATCTGTCGCATTTCTGATAACCTGTGCCATAATGTACGCAGGGTTTAAAATAATTGTTTTAATTATCTGGATAAAACTTCCGTCCTGGTCCATATAAAGATTGCTGAAATGATTGTCCAACACTCCCAGTCCAAAACTATTTACAACAGCCACAGCTATTGCAAGCCACACGAAGGATGCGACAATCAGAATCGCTCCACGCTTTTTATCCTTTCTGGAAAATAGGAAAAAGAGTCCCACTGTCATCATATATATTGCGGCGTCATCCTTAATCATTAAGGAAAGCAATCCACATATAACAAACGGTATATTTTTCTTTTTTTCCACTGCCCATACTGTCATCAGTATGAAAAATGTCAAAAAACAATTTTCGTGCATATCATAGTAAGTTCCGCCTGCCGTTGCCGGGTATAAAATATAAAGCAATGAAGCCGCCACAGACACCCAGTTTGATAATTTGTAATGTCTGCACAACAACACAATAGGAATTACCGGCAATGCCACCATCAGTGCCTGTATCAACTGTAATGTTACAGGATGCGGAAAAATATAATATATTGGAAGTACGATATAATATATCGGGGAAAAATGTACTGCGAAATGTGAGAGCAGGTAATTTCTTTCAACCGTTGTGTTTACAGTCCCTGTCTGTCTCATATATTCAAACATCTGCGTAAATATTCCAAAATCAAAGGTTGCATTGCAATATGAAACATATCTTAAAACAGTAACTGCTCCTACAAACAAAAATATGAAAACACCTGTCATTGCCACAATAATATTGGTTGTCTTTTTTGTCAATTTAAATCTTGCAAACACAGAAAAAACATCTTTTTTCACATATAAAAAAGACAATACGGCAACAAAACACAGCACTGCTTCAAAACATTCATTTCCAATGGCATTGTATGAATTTTCCTCCCACTGGGCATTATAACCATTATAGGCACACAAAACCAGAAAAATATACACAATGATAAACATTAACAGTCTGGCAATTTTGGCGTTGTTTATATATAAGATTGCCATTGCCAGCATAGCGATAATCCACAAAATAGCAACCAGAAAGAAACTTTCCCGTGCGCTTTTTTCCAAAGACAATATTTGTTCCTGTACGCCTCGGCTGATAGAAATTAGCGCCCAGCTACCTATCAGGCACACAAAAAAACCTTCGATAATTTTTTTCTGATTTTGAAATAATAATTTTATTTTATCCATTTTGGGGCCTTTCATATTTTGATATTTGTTTATTGTACCACATAATATAAAATAATTAAATTTATTTATAAAAGAAATATAAATTTATTAATTACTATTGAATAATACAATATAAGTGCTATACTATGTAGTAACAAATACTACGTAAAGGAGTTTTTGAAATCTATGTATAAAATAATCAGCGACAGTGCATGCGATTTATCACAACAATATAGGGAAAAACACGATATTACAATCGTACCTCTATCCGTATCCTTTGACGGCGAAACATATTATAGAGACAGCATTGATATAACGCGAAACGAATGCTATGAAAGAATGGTAAGCCAGCCCAATATATTTCCAAAGACTTCTCTTCCAAGTGTAGAAACCTACGCTGATACTTTTAAGCAATTTACAGACCGGGGAATTCCCGTAATATGCTTTACCATTTCTTTGGGATTAAGCGGCTCCTACAATTCTGCCATGAATGCAAAGGAGTTGGTGGAAGAAGAAAATCCCGATGCCCAGATTACAGTCATTGATTCGAAGCAAAACACTGTCACTCAGGCATTAATCATTGACCAAGTCGTAAAAATGCGTGATGCAAACCTTCCTTTTGAAGCCATGTTGGAAAAACTTCCAAAACTTATGCGTTCTGCCCGCATTATTTTTACTGTCGGCTCTCTGGAATACCTTCAAAAAGGCGGACGTATCGGAAGTGTTGCCACTGCCGCTACCAGCAAATTAGGCGTTAACCCTGTTATTATTATGAAAGATGGAAAAATAGGTCTGGGAGGCATTGGAAGAAACAGAAACAAACTAAAAAATAAGATTCTTCAGGTCACGAAAAAATATCTTGATGAAAACGGCAAAGATAATTTTGTTGTCTCTGTGGGTTATGGATATGATAAAACAGAAGGTGTTGATTTTATGAATTCTGTTGAGGAATCTCTCGATGTCAAATTAAACAGTGAAACAAATGTCGCAATTGGTATTGTGACGGCTGTTCACACCGGGCCCTACGCCATCGGTATTGGCGTCATTCAAAAATATGAAACTTTATAAAATAGCATGAATCAAGAAGTGCTGACACACGAACATAAAAAATCGTAAGTGTCCAGCACTTTTTTCTATTTTTCTTCCTCTTCCTGAAGAATTTCTTCATATTCAATTTCCATATCTGCTTTCGTAGAATTCCGCTCAATTAGCCAGGCTTTAATCTTGCTCGATACAGACAATGTTGTTACGAGATCAATCAATCCTGTGACAGCCAAAATAATGCCTGCACATTGTATCATAAAGTCTCCCGCCGTCTTAGTTCCGTCATCATTATGATTCATAGGCATCATGAGCACGGATATTCCAAGTAAAATGCATATAATTGCAAATACAAAAAGCGGTGTCCAATGGCATTTCATTTTTTTCAAATCCAATGCATTTTCTACCTTCATCAGTCCGCTGATAATAATAATGATTGCAATTACATATGTTACAATTGATAAGATGGCATCCATACTGACCAAGACAATAATACCGCCAATAATTAACACAAAGCCTGCAACCAATTTATACTTGTAATATTCTCCCAGCGCATCCTTTCTTCGGTACTCCAACAGATACCGTATTCCCATGATAAAAAGTATAACTGACAGAGCGATACACACAGCTGTCATTACTTTTGCCGGAAACATCCACATGAGAATTCCCATTACGATACTTATCAGTGAGAATAAAATCATTTCCCATTTCAAATTCTTTAAATAATTCATAGTCTTTATTTCTCCAATCACGTTAATATTTATATTTTACCACAATACAAAGAAAATACAAAGCAATACAGCTCAATCCCACACTTTGTGTGGTATTTCGCTGTCGGGCTGCGCCCTATAATATCAATTTTTTTGCTTTGTAAGCAAACCCATGCAGCTCAATTCCACACTTTGTGTGGTATTTCGCTATCGGGCTGCGCCCTATATAAATAAAAATGAGAACCCACTCCCGAAAGTAAACTTTCGTCGCGGATTCTCATTTTTATTTATGCATGGCTTTGCTTACGCAAAGTATTTTACGCCGGACTCGAACACCTTAAGGTCCTGTTCTCCGTAAATATTTGTAGCTACGGAACGTCCTTTTCTCTCAATATGCGCCATTTTACCAAAGCATCTGCCATCAGGACTTGTAATTCCTTCGATTGCATAATAGGAGCCATTTACATTCCACTCTTCCTCCATCGTAGGCTGTCCCTGTTGGTTGACATACTGTGTCGCAACCTGACCATTGGCAAATAATTCTTTGATACATTCTTCCGGTGCAACAAATCGTCCTTCACCATGAGAAGCCGGATTAACATACACACCACCCAGCTCGGCTTCCTGAAGCCAAGGGGATTTGTTCGATACCACCTTTGTATAAACCATCTTCGAAACATGGCGATTAATTGTATTATAAGTAAGTGTAGGCGAATTCATACTCTGCCCTGTAATCTTTCCATTCGGTACTAATCCCAGCTTAATCAACGCCTGAAATCCATTACAGATACCAAGTGCAAGACCATCTCTTTCATTTAAAAGTTTATGAACTGCCTCTTTAATCTTTGCATTTCTAAAAGCTGTCGCAAAAAACTTCGCGGAGCCATCCGGCTCGTCACCGGCACTAAATCCACCAGGGAACATAATAATCTGTGACTGAGAAATTGCTTTTTCAAAAACCGCAACAGAATCTCTAATGTCCTCCGCCGTAAGGTTTTTGAACACCTTCGTTACCACGTTGGCACCTGCTTTTTCAAATGCCTTTGCACTGTCATACTCGCAGTTTGTTCCCGGGAACACCGGAATAAATACCGTTGGTCTGGCAACCTTATTCTTACATACGTAAACGCAGCCTTTATCATAGACCGGAGTATCTACAAGCGATGTATCCTTATGACTTCTTGTCGGGAAAATCTTTTCTAATGGTTTTTCCCATATTTTCATTGCTTCGTCCATTGAAATTGTGTCATATCCGTATTCAAATGTCTGCTTATCATTTGTTTCGCCGATAAGAACATAACTTGTTGAAATATCATCCAATTTGTCCGCCGGAATTTCTGCCACAATATCGCCAAAGCCCGGTGCAAAAAGATCACTTCCCGGAATTCTTCCGCTGATGCTGACACCAATCTTATTACCAAATGCCATTTTGCTGACTGCCGGAATCACACCATAACCGTCAACTGCATATGCAGAAATAATAACACCTTTCTGAATCATATTATGAATCTCATCATAAAGCTTCATAACCTGTTCGTACACCGGTTTATCATACTGATCTCTGCAAATCTCAAATTTGACAATTTTATTCCCTGCTGCTTTCAATTCCGGAGTGATAATATCTTTTTCTTTTGCCACATCCACAGAAAATGATACTAATGTCGGCGGAACATCAATATCATTGAATGTTCCTGACATACTATCCTTACCACCGATAGATGGAAGACCAAATCCCATCTGTGCATCATAGGAACCGAGAAGTGCCGCAAACGGCTGGCTCCAACGGCGTGGGTCTTCCGTCATTCTTCTGAAATATTCCTGGAATGTCATACGAATCTTCTTGTAATCGCCACCTGTTGCAACAACTTTTGCGATAGAATCAACAACTGCATAGATTGCACCATGGTATGGACTCCAGCTTGAAAGATACGGATCAAACCCATAACTCATCATCGTTACTGTATCACAGTCACCCTTAAGAACCGGAAGTTTTGCCACCATTGTCTGCGTTTCTGTCTTCTGGTACTTTCCACCGTGTGGCATAAATACGGAACCGGCTCCAATAGAACCGTCAAACTTCTCGACCAGTCCTTTCTGTGAACATACATTTAAATCTGCAAGGGTTTCTAACCATTTTTCCTTTACATTATTTACAACCGGCTTTTTAAAGAAATTCTTATTTTCGTCCGGCATATCAACTTCTACGGCTGTCTCCTGATGTGCTCCATTTGTGTCAAGGAACGCTCTTGAAATATTAACGATTTCTTTTCCTCTCCACTCAAGAACCAATCTTGGTTCCTCTGTCACTTCTGCAACAACCGTAGCTTCAAGATTTTCCTCATTTGCATATTTGAGGAACTGCTCTACATCACTTTTATCTACAACAACTGCCATTCTTTCCTGGGATTCGGAAATGGCGATTTCTGTTCCGTCAAGTCCGGCATACTTCTTTGGTACTTTATCTAAATATACATGCAGACCATCCGCCAGTTCTCCGATTGCAACTGATACACCGCCTGCGCCGAAATCATTACATTTCTTAATAATATGACTGACTTCTTCTCTCCGGAATAATCTCTGAAGCTTTCTTTCCGTCGGTGCATTACCTTTCTGAACTTCCGCTCCACATGTCTCGATAGATTCTTCTGTATGAATCTTAGAGGAACCTGTGGCTCCGCCACAGCCGTCACGTCCCGTTCTTCCACCCAGCAAGATAATAATGTCTCCCGGTTCAGAATCCAGTCTTTGTACCGCACGTCTTGGCGCAGCACCCATAACAGCACCGATTTCCATTCTCTTTGCAACATAATCAGGATGATAAATCTCTTTTACCAGCCCCGTAGCAAGACCAATCTGGTTGCCGTAAGAGCTATATCCGTCTGCCGCGCCCTGTACGAGCTTCTTCTGAGGAAGTTTTCCCGGCATCGTTTCGCTCATCGGCTTTGTCGGATCTGCTGCACCTGTCACACGCATCGCCTGGTATACATATGTACGTCCTGACAATGGATCTCTGATAGCACCGCCCAGACACGTAGCCGCGCCACCAAAAGGTTCAATTTCCGTAGGGTGGTTATGTGTCTCATTCTTAAAGTTTACCAGCCACTCCTCTGTCTCTCCGTCTACTTCTACGGGTACGACAATACTACATGCATTTATCTCATTAGACTTTTCCTGATCATCTAATTTCCCTTCTTTTTTCAGCTTGCGCATTGCAATAAGCGCCAAATCCATAAGACAGATGAACTTATCTTTTCTTTCTCCGAAAACATCTTTCCTCGTCTCAAGATAATCCTCATAAGTCTTTTCAATAGGTTCTCTGAAATATCCATCATCAAATGACACATCCGTTAATTCTGTATTAAATGTTGTATGACGGCAATGATCTGACCAATAAGTATCAAGCACTCTGATCTCTGTCATGGACGGATCTCTGTTTTCCTCATTCTTATAATAATTTTGAATATGCAAAAAATCTTTAAATGTCATAGCCAATCCAAGAGAATCATATAATTCTTTAAGAGGAGCTTCTGCCATATCTTTAAATCCGTCAAACACAATAACGTCTTTTGGCTCATCAAATTCCGTAACCAGTGTTTCAGGTTTTTCCAACCCCGTCTCTCTGGAGTCGACCGGGTTAATGCAGTAATTTTTTATCTGTTCAAACTGCTCATCCGTAAGATTTCCCTCAAGAACATAGGTTGTTGCCGTCCTAATAACAGGATCTTCATCTTCATTTAAGAATTTTACGCACTGAACTGCCGAGTCTGCTCTCTGATCAAACTG
The DNA here is from genome assembly GCA_944382505.1 of uncultured Lachnospiraceae bacterium. Lineage (GTDB taxonomy): Bacteria > Bacillota > Clostridia > Lachnospirales > Lachnospiraceae > Eubacterium_G. The sequence continues at coordinate 2,775 of CALWNA010000012.1, read as the reverse complement.
TCCCGGTAAATATTCTACACTGAAAACCTTTGTGTTTTCTGCATCGTATGGAAAGATTTCCTCATACACATCATCCACCGGCGGCTCGGAAAATATAGATGTAAGCGCCTTTTTATAAGTATCGTCTGAAAGATTTTCCACATCATATCTTACCAGTACCCTCACATTATTTAAGGTGTCAATCTCCAAATATCCTTTGATATCTTCTGTCAGTTCTTTTGCGGTAACAGCAAATGGCTGTTTTTTTTCCACATACACTCTCTTAACTTTACTCATGAATCCCTCCTGAATAGTCTTTTAGATTCCATTTTTCTTGTGCATGGTCAAAAACCACTGACGATAGTATAACACCGATTGAAAATAAAGTACACAAAAGAATATTACAAATTGGCAGAAAAAAACTTAAATTATTATGTTATTTTTGCATTTCCGTTACATTTTTCCGATACCATTTTGGCATCATATTTTGCTGACATTTTGGATTATATCTGGCTTCTATCCCGATTGTGTTGAAAAACACTTTCCACAAATCTGTATATTCATCATGAAACTGCATATCTTTTGTCAAGTCTTCCATATTTTGTCCTTTCATCAGTATTGTTTTCTTTTTCTTTGGATGAATCGCCGCCTTTATTCTTTTTTCATCATATATAATCCAGTTTTCTTCTGGAAATCTGGCCTGGAAATGATGTGCCAGCAAAGGTACTACATCACATCTGGGCCCTATTTTTCCGTAAAGTATCTTTTCTTTTAACTCCGTAAATCTTAAAAACTCCTTAAAGAAATGTGTTTCATTCGCAACTTTTCTGCTTAACTCCATAACGCGCATAACCGCAGAATTTCCAAGCATTTTTACCACGCCTGCTCCTGTGGGATATGCGATTTTCAAAAACTCAAAAACCGCATCTGCCCTGTCTTCATCATAATGCATACACGCCCGAAATACCATGGAATGTGCTTCCACTGACACTTTTACTTTTAGTGATTCCGATACCTTCCATGCCTTTTGCACATCTGTTTTTATGGTTATGAACTGTGAAAAAAAAGAAGGAATGTAACTTTTTCCGGGGTGAATATTTACCTTATATCCTTTATTCATAAATATCCATCCGTCATAGATGGCAGTCATTATTCCCTCAAAAGATTCCTCGCATACCAAGGTCACATTCATACCCTCACCCCCATATCCATCAATGTCATTTGTTTATAAGTAGTATCATTCTCAATAGCATACGTCTGTTTTCTGTCTGTATCCGCCAATGCTCTTGCGATGCAGTCCTGATCCATTTTTAAAGGAAACATCATCTTTCCTCCACATGTAATAAAGTAAGCTGCACGTTTCAGAACTACCCCCATCTTTTTAAGACTCGAAAAATCCAAAACACCATATCGTCTCGCAGAAGTGATTCTTCCTGCGGACTTTACTCCGATTCCCGGAACTCTCAACAGGGTATAATAATCTGCCGTCATTATTTCTACCGGGAATTTTTCAAGATGTTTTACTGCCCAGTCACATTTGGGATCCAGCACAACATTAAAATTCGGATACTGTTCATTGAGCAATTCTTTGACCGTGAATCCGTAATATCTTAAAAGCCAGTCAGCCTGATACAACCTATGCTCCCGGAGAAGAGGGTTTGGGCCTATTGGTGCAGGAGCGTCTATGTTGTGATTTACATCCACAAATGCCGAATAAAACACTCTCTTCATTTGAAACTGCTTATACATAGACTCAGTAACTGTCATCAACTGGTAATCCGTTTCCGGCGTTGCCCCGATTATCATCTGTGTACTCTGGCCTGCCGGAACAAACTTTGACATTGTTTTTTTACCATTTTTTTTAATAATCCGGTATCCCTGCTTATTGTCCGATATGCGATTACCGATTCCATTTTGAATTTGACGCATCGGGGTAACAATATTTTTGAAATTTTTATTGGGAGCAAGCTGCTGCAAGCTTTCTTTCGTAGGCAATTCCAGATTAATGCTCATTCTGTCTGCCACAAACCCCACACGCTCAATAATCTCCGGAGAAGCTCCCGGTATGGCTTTTACATGAATATAACCAAAAAAATGATATTGATTTCTTAATTTCCATATTGTTTCATAAATAAGGCTCATGGTAAAATCCGGAGATTTCAAAATACCTGAACTTAAAAACAATCCCTCTATATAGTTTCTTCTGTAAAATTCTATGGTGAGTCTGCATACCTCATCCGGTGTAAAAGAAACTCTTGGCACATCGTTGGACTTTCTGTTAATACAATACTTACAGTCATAAATACATTCGTTTGTAAACAAAATCTTGAGCAGTGAAACACATCTGCCATCTGATGCAAATGTATGACAGATCCCACAGGCATGGGTATCTCCGATTCCCTGTCCGTGATTACTCCTGTCCACGCCGCTACTGGTACATGCCACATCATACTTTGCAGCATCTGTAAGAATTTTCAATTTTTTAGATAGCGTCATATTTTGCTGTATTTCCATGGTATGCTCCTTTCCTGACCCTAGTTTTATTTCCTTCCGGTGCCATAATGTATATATGAAATCAAATTAATATATCTTTTTTATCCGAACATGTATTGGGAACGTGTGTTCTTTTTAATATTATCATACTTTTTCCCATAAAACAATCGTTTTCGTTCGTTAAATAAAAAACTAAATTCCATTTGTAAAATTTTAAATTCAATTAACTAGAAGTTACTCCTGCACAGTGTATAATGAAATCAGGTTACCTGTCTGTGTAGATTGGAGTAATATCATGAGTAA
>CALWNA010000011.1 GCA_944382505.1 uncultured Lachnospiraceae bacterium | reverse complement strand
ATTCGCATCCTCTCTCTTCGCAGAATTTTTTAATATACTCATATTCCGCATTGGTATCCGTAATAAATTGATTTAATGTTACAACTACCGGCACACCGAACTGCTGTAAATTTTCAATATGCTTTTCAAGATTTACAATGCCCTTTGCCAATGCTTCCAGATTTTCCTCTTATAACTGCTCTTTACAAACACCGCCATTATATTTTAATGCGCGAACCGTCGCAACCAAAACCACGCAGTCAGGTTTCAGACCTGCTTTTCTGCACTTAATGTCCATAAATTTTTCAGCGCCTAAATCCGCGCCAAATCCCGCTTCCGTAATAACATAATCAGCCATTTTTAATGCTGTTTTTGTTGCTTTTACGGAATTACATCCATGGGCAATGTTTGCAAAGGGTCCGCCATGGACCAGGGCCGGTGTATGTTCCAATGTCTGAATAAGATTCGGTTTCATCGCATCTTTCAACAATGCCGCCATGGATCCCACCGCCTTCACATCCTTTGCTGTTACGGGTTTTCCATCATATGTGTAAGCGACAATAATTTTTCCCAGTCTATCTTTTAAATCTGCATAGTCTGTTGCCAGACAGAGAATTGCCATAATTTCCGATGCAACAGTAATTACAAAATGATCTTCTCTTACAGTCCCGTCAACCTTTCTTCCAAGCCCCACAATTATGTTTCTTAAAACTCTGTCATTGATGTCTACGCATCTCTTCCATACAACCTGTTTCGGATCAATATTTAATTCATTTCCCTGTTGAATGGAATTGTCCAGCATAGCCGCAAGCAAATTGTTTGCCGCCGTAATCGCGTGAAAATCTCCGGTAAAGTGGAGATTCAAATCTTCCATTGGCACTACCTGTGCATATCCACCGCCGGCTGCGCCGCCTTTAATGCCAAAGCACGGTCCGAGAGACGGCTCTCTGAGTGCGATAACAGCTTTCTTTCCCAATTGTCCGAAAGCCTCACCCAGTCCCACCGTGACAGTCGTTTTCCCCTCTCCTGCCGGAGTTGGATTAATGGCTGTCACAAGAATCAGCTTACCATCTTTATTGTCTTTAATTTTGTCATAATATTCATTGGAGATTTTCGCCTTGTATTTACCATATAATTCAAGGTCGTCCTCTGTCATTCCCAATTTTGATGCCACATCCTTAATCGGCATCATTTCTGCTTCCTGCGCAATTTCAATATCCGTTTTCATTTTGCTCTCCTTTTCTTTTCCATATTGTTCTTTATATATTGTTTTTAGAGAATTTGTTCAAACTCTTCCAGACTCATTATAACTTTTCTCGGCTTATTCATTTCTTCCTGACCTACAACACCGGATTCATAAAGCTGATCCATAATTCTTGCCGCTCTGTTAAAACCTACCTTAAACTGCCGCTGAATCATACTTGTCGAGCCTTTCTGCTTTTCTATACACAGTCTTCCTGCGTCCGCAAAATACGGATCTCTTTCGCCGCCTTTTGCCATCGCTTCCTGGTCTGTTGTAAGCTTTGCATCTATGGAATCATCATATTCAGCCTCTCCGCTGTTTGCTTTTATAAAATTCACTGTATCAAGAATTTCTTTATCTGAAACAAAAGCGCCTTGTACACGTACCGGCTTTACGTATCCCGCCGGATAGAAAAGCATGTCTCCATTTCCCAAAAGCTTTTCCGCTCCATTCATGTCAATAATTGTTCTGGAATCTGTTCCTGATGCAACTGTCAAAGCAACTCTTGACGGAATATTCGCTTTAATAAGCCCTGTTATTACGTCAACAGACGGCCGTTGCGTTGCAATTACCATGTGAATTCCGGCTGCTCTTGCAAGCTGCGCCAGCCGGCATATTGCCTCTTCCACTTCCTTTGCAGCGACCATCATAAGATCTGCCAGTTCATCGATGACAATAAGAATTTGTGGCATCTTTTCCAAGGGCTGTTCTTCGGAATAATCTCCGCTTTCTGCTTTTGCATTATATCCGGATAGATCTCTGACTCCGGCATTTGCAAATTTTTTATATCTGGTAGTCATTTCAGCCACTGCCCAGTTGAGAATACCCGCCGCCTTTTTGGGATCTGTAACAACATCATATAAAAGATGGGGAATTTTATTATATACCTGAAATTCCACAACTTTCGGATCAATTACAATCATTCTCACTTCTTCAGGTGTCGTTCGATATAAGATACTCATTAAAATGGAATTTGTAAATACCGATTTTCCTGATCCTGTTGTTCCCGCAATCAACATATGGGGCATTTTCGCAATATCAGCCACAACCACCCTTCCGGCAATATCTTTTCCCACCGGGAATGCAAGTTTTGACTTATGCTCTCTTAACTCCTTTGACATCAGTAATTCTTTCAGATAAACAGGATCTCTTCCTTCATTTGGAATCTCAATTCCCACTGCCGCCTTTCCCGGAATCGGTGCTTCAATACGTATGTCCGCCGCTGCCATATTTAACTTTATGTCATCGGAAAGACCGGTAATTCTGCTGACCTTCGTCCCCATTTCAGGCTGAAGCTCATATCTTGTAACAGAAGGACCTTTACTTACATTTGTCACTTCCACATTAACTCCAAAGTTTGCCAGTACCTGTTTTAGTTTATTGGCAGTCTGCATCAAACTTGCTTTTGTTGTGCCGCTGGAATTCCCGAGGTTATCTTTTAAAAGATTATAACTTGGCTTTTTATATTTCATTTTTTTCTTTGCAGGAGCAATTATTTTTCCCTCTGAAGCCATCTTTTTTTGTATTTCTGCGGCATTATTTTCTGTTTCCTCCACGGTCTTTTGAAAACCATTTTCTGACAGACCATACGGCTTTCGCTTCATTACCGCCTTTGCCTCTTCACTAATAAAAACTCTTTCTTTTGGCTGAAATTCTCCGTCTGTGACGTGTTCGTCCTTTGCCGGTTGAACATTTTCGTCCAATCCATCAATTTTTATCTGCTTATTTCCCGCTGTTTCTTCATAAGTATAAGTCACAGCATCCTGCTCTGTTGTCTGCTCTGTTACATTATCGTCAATACCTTCTATATGTATCTCATGGACTTCCTGCTGTTTATCACGCTTTCTTCCCGATTTCTTTACTTCCGAATCAATTTTTGTATCGCCAAAATTCACTCCTCTGGCTCGGGCCTTTTCCTGCTCTCTTTCCCGTTCTTCTTCCCTGTGGCGTTTTTCTGCCTCATTTGCTTCTTTTCTGTGACGGGACTCTTCTTTTGCACTTTCATATACACTCTGGCCCCGTTCCCTGATTCCCGACAGCAAAGATTTCTCCGTCAGAAGCACTATGGAAATAATCAAGAGAACAACCGCCACAATATATGCACCTATAATGCCTATCAATGAATAAAATATTTTGCCGAAAAATCCTCCCGTAATTCCTCCGCAAAAGATTCCTTCTTCTCCCGCCTGATAGAAAAATACAAAGGACTCCTGGCTTTCTCCATAAGAAAATAAGTGGAAAAACAGACATCCATCGATAAAAAGCATTATAACTGCTATTATTTTTGATACGACGCCGGCATTCATATTATTATATGCAATCAGCCCGACGGTAATTGCAAAAACGATCGGGAATATGTACCCCATGGAACCAAACATTCCAAGCATAACACTTCTCAGTGCGTTCCCCACAATACCACATATACCAAAATTACTAAGAAATAATAATAAAGCCACTGCCACAGAAATCCACAAATAAATCTCCGCTACTATCTTCTTATGCCTTTTTGCTCTCTCCGCATTTTTCTTTCTTGTTTCTGCAGCTTTTTTTGCACTGCTATTTGATTTTCTGCCGCTACTATTTTTCTTTGTATTGGCCACTTTTACACCTCTTTTTTATTATACTTATATTTGTGTCTGTCAAAGTCATGATATCAGCTTACAAAAAACGATGCGATCACTGCAATAAGCCCTACCACGGCACAGTAATAAGCAAAATATTTAAATTTTTTATTTCTGACAACAACAAGCATTGTTCGAATACATATGTATCCTACAATGGCTGACACTACGGCGCCTGCCACATAACAGCTTGCACTGGTTAATGCAATATCTCTTCCCATATCCGGAATTTCCAGCATCATCGCTCCGATAATTGCCGGAATAGACATTATAAAAGAATATTTTACTGCGAAATCCCTTCTTAGTCCGCACAACAATCCTGATGTAATCGTTGTTCCGGAGCGGGAAATTCCCGGAAGTGTTGCAATTCCCTGGCAAACTCCTATAAACACCGCATTGAAATAGGATGTCTTCTTCGGTGTTTTATCTCCGTCCGGAATCTGATCTGACATAAACAACAGGATTGCAGTAATCATCAGACATATGCCCGGGACAATCAGGGTATCTGAAGCTTTGTCCATCAGTTCTTTTCCAAGGTACCCGATAATAGCTGTAGGTATGGTAGAAACAATAATCAGTAAAGCAAATTTCCGATACGCATTTTTTATAACTCTTCGATATACCGGTGCTTCTTTTGTTCGCAGACTTTTCAAAAAGGAAAGAGCATTGACAGATGCGTCAATAATGATTCCTATGCCGTCAACAATTAATCTTAAAATATCCTTCCAATAAACCGCAAAAACTGCCACCAGCGTTCCCATATGCAAAAATACATCAAAGGAAAAACCTGCTTCATCCATATGAAATATTTTTTCAAATATTGCCAGGTGTCCGGAACTGCTTATCGGCAGAAACTCCGCAACCCCCTGAATAATTCCCAGAAAAATTGCTTCTAATAATCCCATGTATCGCTCCTATTTTCTTTTGTAAACCATAATCTATAATATTCTACTATTTTTTTATGCTTTATTCAAGAAAAACCACATATGCAAAGTAATGGGTCGAAACAAAATAACAGAGGAGCAATAAAATTACTCCCCTGATGCTATGCATTCCTTTTGTCTATGAGCTGATACAGTTTATCCATGGCTTCTTTCAATCCGCCTATTTCATCTATAATTCCTTCCTTTACCGTCTGTTTTCCTACCAATATACTTCCCACATCCTTTGTCAGAACTTCTGTTTCATTCATCAGCTCTGAATATCTGCTCTCCTTAATATCACAATGACTCACGACAAAATAGTTAATTCTTTCCTGAATTTTCTTAAAATATTCATAGGTCTGGGGTACTCCGATAAACATACCATTCATTCTCACAGGGTGAATCACCATTGTTCCCGTGGGTACAATAAACGAATAATCAGACGCCACCGCCAGCGGCACCCCTATGGAATGACTGCCGCCAAGAACCAACGATACAGTGGGTTTACTGAGACTTGCAATCATTTCTGCCATTGCCAAACCGCATTCCACATCTCCACCCACAGTATTTAATATAATTAAAAGCCCATCAATATCCTGGTCGTCTTCAACTTTTGCCAATTGTGGTAAAACATGTTCGTACTTTGTCGCCTTTGTCCCTGATGCCAGATTTTCATGTCCCTCTATTTCTCCTATGATACTTAATAAATATATTTTTTTGTGCTGTTTGTTATTGTCTAAAGCTACCTGTCCGTATTCTTTCACATCATCCATATAAAAACCTCCATACAACCT
>CALWNA010000010.1 GCA_944382505.1 uncultured Lachnospiraceae bacterium | reverse complement strand
CCATTCGTAAAATTCCCATTTTATCAGGATATTCGTCAAACATCATGCTTCCAATAAACTCCTGACGGTTGCATTCCTGTTCTACCAGTTCCTGCAATTTTGCGAAGGTCAGTGGATACATTTCTTTAACATATTCAATGTCTCTGTCACTTTCCATTCCCCATTGACCATAATACATTCCCGTAATCGCATTTCCCTGCACATAAAAAGGTACATATCTATAATCCATACTTATTCCTAAACACTTATCAATTTATATTATTCATAAGTGATGCAAAATGTTCTTTTCTATTTTCCGAATATATTAAAAGCCCACAAAATTGACAGGATTCCACAAAAGCAAACAGCAGAAAACTTATGCTTGAAAGAATTCACATCAAAAAGTGAGCTTATCATATTATAATTTTATTTTAATTTCTTTTCCCGACTTTTCATATGGTATATATTCCACGCCGGCTGCTCTCATCATTCGCTTTGATGCCCGGACAGAGGATGTCTCTCCATATTTGTCATCTCCATAAATCACTTTTTTAATTCCACATTGAATAATAGCTTTTGCACATTCATTACAGGGAAACAATGTGACATAAATCTTTGCCCCCTCCAGACTTCCACCTCTGTAATTCAGTATTGCATTCAATTCACCGTGAGTGGAATAAAAGTATTTATTGTCATACGGATCTTCACTTTCCCGATTCCACGGAAACTCGTCATCATTACACCCTATTGGCATTCCGTTATAGCCCATAGACAATATTTTATTGGTAGGGCTTACAATACACGCCCCTACCTGTGTGTTGGGGTCTTTTGAACGCATTGCAGACAAAGATGCCACGCCCATAAAATACTCGTCCCATGAAATATAATCATTTCTCTTACTGCTCATAATTTATATGTCTCCTGTATTATGTAATGCTTACTTTGTTCCAAAGATACGGTCCCCGGCATCCCCTAAACCCGGAACTATATATTTATGTTCATTTAATTTCTCGTCAAGAGCCCCAATATACATATTAACATCAGGATGGGCTTCCTCCATTGCTCTAACGCCCTCCGGTGCCGCAATAATACACATAAGCGTAATATTTTTAACACCTTTATCCTTAAGCATCTGAATCGCCGCCACGGACGACCCGCCTGTTGCAAGCATCGGATCGACTACAAATACTTCTCTTTTTTCACAGTCCTCCGGAAGTTTACAGTAATACTCTTGAGGCAGTGCTGTCACCGGGTCTCTGTAAAGTCCGATATGTCCTACTTTGGCTGATGGAATCATTGCCAGCATTCCATCCACCATGCCAAGACCTGCTCTGAGAATCGGAACAATGGCAAGTTTCTTCCCGCCCAGTTTTTTAACAGTTGTCTTGCAAATCGGCGTCTCAATTTCCACGTCAACTAACTCAAGGTCTCTTGTTGCCTCATAAGTGATAAGCATGGCAATTTCACTGATCAACTGCCTGAAATCCTTTGTCCCCGTTTCCTTTTTTCTGATAATTCCAATTTTATGTTGAATCAATGGATGATCCATAATGACTGTTTTTGCCATTATATTTTCCTCTATACATCTTATCTGTTTATAAATTTACTTTTTTACTGTGTTTTAATTTATATGCCAATTTGATAATAATATCATCTAAAGTCTCATATAATTTGGCGTAATCCGACAATTCTCCGCCATCCGGATTATTTATGCTTCCGGCCTCATTGATATATTCTGTCAATGTATATACATTCACTGCCTCCGCATAATCATCATATATAGTTTGCTTTTTTGTTTCATCCAACACAAGGACAAGCACATCTTGTCCAAAATCTTCCGGTTCAAGTTGAATGGATGTTCTGTTAATGTCCAATCCCTTAGACGCTGCAATTGCTACCGTTTTTGGATTGGTAGGCTCCGGAAAAAGTACCGCCAGCCCTCTCGAATCAATGTTTACCTGCTCTAATGGCAGATAGTGCCTGAGCAATGCCGCCGCCAGTGGTCCCGGTGACGTGTCCATCTCTGTTACGAACAAAATTTTAGAATATTCTAACATTTTACCTCCGAACTGTTACACATCTATGATATTGTAACCTGCTGCTTTCGTAAGCCTGTTCATAATTGCCTGTCCCACATTATCCTCTGAAAAGGTTTCTCCAAAAATAAACTGTGTTTTCTCTTTGTCGAAATCCCTTAACGTCTTAAATAAATGGTTTGCAATTGTTTCCGGCTTCTCCAAATCCCCCAGTGACACTACCGTAATATTACTGTGTAGCCTGTTTTCATACAAATAACGGTGCTGATCCGCTGTAATTACACCGGTTTTCATACCCTCATCTGCTTTTTCATTTGCAAGTAATATTATTTTTTCAGCAACTTTCTCTGCCTCTCCTCTGTACATTTTAAACTCTGCTGATGGTGCATAATGTCTGTATTTCATTCCTGGAGCCTTTGGTTTCAAACCAGCCTCCGGTTTGGTAAAGATTGCTTTGTCGATTTTCACATCTCCAATCACATCTTTAATCATTTCATATGTAATAAAGCCCGGCCGCAAAATCATTGGCGGTGTAACTGTCACATCTACAATGGTAGACTCTAATCCCATTCCTACCATTCCGCCATCAATAATCATATCAATTCGACCGTCCATATCATCAATGACATGTTCCCCAAGTGTCGGGCTTGGCTTGCCTGACAAATTAGCACTTGGTGCAGCAATGCTTACACCGGCTGCCTGAATCAGTTCACGGGCAATGGGATGATTCGGAAATCTTATCGCCACAGTGTCAAGACCACCTGTTGTACCTTTTGGAACCATTTCGCTTTTATCAAATATTAAAGTCATCGGTCCCGGCCAAAACGCATCCATTAATTTTTGTGCCACAGACGGAATCTCCCTGACCAGCCCCTTTAACATATCCATGTCTGCAATGTGCGCAATTAATGGATTGTCTGATGGGCGCCCTTTTGCCAAATAGATTTTTGCCGCAGCCTCTTCACTTAAAGCGTTTGCCCCCAGCCCGTATACCGTTTCAGTAGGAAATGCAACCAATCCCCCCTGACGGATAATTTCTCCTGCCTGCTGGATTAATTTATTATTGATATCATCCGGACTGATTTTTACAATTACCGTATTCATCTTACGCCTCATTTGCCATAGCGACAGTCCCAAAACCGCCACCCGAAATATTTCATAGCCTTTTTCCGTTTCATTTTAACATATGTAAATATAAAATACAATGTTGACAAATCTTAACAAAAATAGTTTTTCCCAATTTTTTTTATTTTATTCTACATTAAAATATTCCTTTAGACTCTCACAGATTATTTTCGCCAATTCATTCTGATACTCTGCATCTGTCAATTTTGCTTCCTCATCACTGTTACTCAAAAATCCACATTCGATAATTGCACCAGGACAATGAGAATTAATTAACATATAATAGCTGTCGTTGGGTTTTGCCTTTTTCGGATTATCAATATTTATTTTTTCATTTAATTTATTTTGCAAAATCTCTGCCAGCTTTTTGCTTGATTCGGAACGCTGATAATAAAAACTCTGCGCTCCGTGAACCGACGCCTGGGTAAAACTGTTTTGATGAATGCTGATTAACACACACTGCGAATTTAAGGCATATGTATCATTGATAATCTTACATCTTGCGTTTAAATCGCCGATTTTTGAAAATTTTCCATCACCGCTTAAAACCAGATCCTCAGTTCTTGTCATCACCACCTGAAATCCTTCTTCTGCAAGAACGTCTCTCAATGCAATTGAAATCGCCAGGTTTACATCCTTTTCTTTCGCTCCGTTTACACCAACTTTGCCGGGATCTTCTCCGCCATGTCCGGGGTCAATTACTACCACTTTCCCATTTTGAACGCGCCCGCTTTCACTTTCCATCTGCCTTTCTTTTTCTGCTACTTTATCCATATTACAGGCAATTGCTGTCATGGCTACCAACAGAACTGCTGACATAAATATTTCCAATCTGACATTATTTTTCAAAAAATTGCAAAGAATTTTAAGCATAATTCGCCCGAAGTTTTTTATATAATATATGAAAAAAAGAAAGTTCCTATCACTAGAAACTTTCCCTGAAATCTATTTTCCTAATTCATTACTCAATTTTGCAAATTCTTCCAGCGTCAATGCCTCTCCTCTGATGGTCTCCGGTTTTCCGATTGCTGCAATCGCTTTTAAAATCTCTTCTTTTGAAAAGCTAAGTTCCGGTGAATTTTTCAATCCGTTCACCAATGTCTTTCTTCTCTGATTAAAAGAAGCCCTGATTATCTGAAACATCCGTTTTTCATCTTTCACCTCCACCGTTGGCTTTTTATGCCTCGTAAGTTTTATTACTGCGGAATCCACATTAGGTCTCGGCATAAAACACTGTGCAGAAACATGAAGCATTACTTTCGCCTCGGCATAATACTGCACCGCTAAAGAAAGCGCGCCATAGTCCTTTGAACCCGGTCCCGTCTGCATTCTGTCTGCCACTTCCTTCTGCACCATAATGGTGATACTCTCAATGGGCACACCGCTTTCAAACAATTCCATGATTATCGGTGTCGTAATATAGTATGGCAGATTTGCCACAACTTTCATCGGTTTCCCGTCATTTTTTTCTTCTACAAGAGATTTTATGTCAACCTTTAACACGTCCTGATTCATTATTTCCACATTATCATACGCCGACAATGTTTCCTGTAAAATGGGAATCAGCATTTTATCAATTTCCACCGCCATCACATGTCCTGCCGCCTCACATAGGTACTGTGTCATCGTTCCGATTCCCGGTCCGATTTCCAACACAAAATCATCCTTCGTAATTTGTGCCGCATCAATGATATTTTTCAAAACATTGGCATCTATAAGAAAGTTCTGACCAAATTTCTTCTGGAATGCAAAACTATATTTATTTATAATCTCACGGGTTGCCGACGGCGATCCAAGATAAGCCATTAATCAAACCTCTTTCTTCCGATACCATAAAGGTCTTTTGCATTTTCGCTTGTTATATCGATAATCTCTGATGGACTTAACCCTTTAATCTCAGAAATCTTATTGACAACATACGGAAGATTAAAGGAATCATTTCTCTTTCCTCTGTTTGGTTCCGGCGTCAGGTATGGGCAGTCCGTCTCAATAACCATCCGCTCCATCGGCATATACGCTACAACTTCGCAAAGTTTTTTAGCATTCTTAAATGTGACAACACCACCAATGCCAAGATAAAATCCCATGTCCAAAAACTTTTCAGCCATTTCCTTTGTATAGGAAAAACAGTGCACAACACCACCGATTTCATCCGCCTTATTGGACTTCATAACCTCATAAGTATCCTGTGCCGCCTCACGGCTGTGAACAATTATCGGAAGTCGCGTTTCCCTTGCCATATCCATCTGCCTTTCAAACGCCGCAATCTGTACATCTCTGTTTTCATTCCAGTGATAGTCCAGTCCCATCTCACCCACAGCTACAATTTTCGGCTTGTTAATACTTCTCTCGAGCCATTTATAATCCTCCTCTGTAAGCTCTGCTACTTCATTCGGATGAAAGCCCAGTGCACCATAAACATATGGAAAACGTCTTACAAGTCCGATTGTGCTTTTGCAGGAAGACACACTTGCGCCGACATTGACAATATATTCAACACCCCTGTTCTGCATACGCTCTAATAATTTTTCTCTGTCATCATCAAATGCTTCATCATCATAATGTGCATGTGTATCAAAAATCATATCTTCCTCCGTTTTATTTCTGAAAATAAATATATGCTTTTGTGAAAAAATCAAAGTGGATTATACTTTTATACAAAAACAATTATAGTATTTATTTTAACAGATTTCGCTTCCGCTTACTATATCTTTGTCAACAGTTACTACGGAAAGATTTCCCTCATCATCACCTGCTGCCAGAATCATTCCCTGAGACTCCACGCCACAAAGTTTACAAGGTTTAAGATTCGTGATTACGGCAACTTTCTTTCCTACCATTTCTTCCGGCTTATAATACTTGGCAATACCGGAGACAATCTGTCTGGTCTCTGCACCGATTTTAATCTGAGATACAAGAAGTTTCTTGGCCTTCTTAACAGGCTCACACTGAATTACTTCACCTACCTGAATCTGTATTTTGTCAAAATCATCAATGGTGATTTCCGGCTTTTGTTCTACTTCAGGGTACTTTTCCCCTTCGGCCTCTGCCTTTTGTGCCGCCTGAATTTCTTCTACTTTTTCCATGACTTCTTTTATATCCATTCTGGCAAATAAAATTTCCGGTTTTTTTGTAACTTTATTTCCTGAAGGATACTTTCCAAATTCTGTCATATCGTCAAATGCTCTGGCTTCTGCATGAATCTGTTCTAAAATCTTTTTTGACGTCTCCGGCATAAATGGCTCCAAAAGGCTTGCACCAATTGTAATGCCTTCAATCAGATTATAAAGAACAGTTGCCAGTCTGTCCTTTTTCTCCTCATCTTTTGCAAGAGCCCACGGCATTGTCTCGTCAATATATTTATTACATCTCTTGAATAATGTAAAGATTTCCGTAATGGCATCAGCAACTCTTAATTTATCCATCTTCTCAGCAGCTTTCACCGGTGCTTCAAGTACGACTTTCTTAAAGTCAACATCAACCTCTTCCTCTACACCTTGATTGCATACGACTCCATCAAAATATTTATTGGACATAGATATGGTTCTGTTTACCAGATTTCCAAGTGTATTTGCCAAATCGGAATTCATTCTCTCAACCATTAACTCCCAGGTAATCGTTCCATCGTTTTCAAACGGCATTTCGTGAAGCACAAAATATCTTACCGCATCCACTCCAAAAAGGTGTGCCAGGTCATCTGCATAGATAACATTTCCTTTAGACTTGCTCATCTTTCCGTCGCCCTGCAATAACCACGGATGTCCGAAAATCTGTTTTGGCAGAGGAATATCCAATGCCATAAGCATAATCGGCCAGTAAATCGTATGGAATCTTAATATATCCTTGCCAATCAGATGAAGGTCCGCCGGCCAGTATTTATCATAAAGCGGACCGGAATTTCCATCCACATCATATCCAAGTCCTGTAATATAGTTTGAAAGTGCGTCGATCCACACATAAATAACATGCTTTGGATCAAAGTCTACCGGAACGCCCCATTGAAATGAAGTTCTGGAAACACACAAATCCTGCAGGCCCGGAAGCAGGAAATTGTTCATCATCTCGTTTTTTCTTGATTCCGGCTGAATAAATTCCGGATGCGTATTAATATGCTCAATCAGTCTGTCCGCATATTTACTCATTCTGAAAAAGTACGCTTCTTCCTTTGCCGGAGTGCATTCCCTGCCACAATCCGGGCACTTTCCGTCTACCAGCTGCGATTCGGTAAAGAATGACTCGCAAGGAGTACAGTACATTCCTTCATAGTATCCTTTGTAGATATCTCCCTGATCATATAATTTTCTAAAGATTTTCTGAACCTGCGCTTCATGATCTGCATCTGTTGTTCTGATAAACTTATCATAAGAAGTATTCATCAAATCCCAGATTTCCTTAATAACACCTGCCACATTGTCCACATATTCTTTTGGTGTAATACCGGCTTCCGCCGCTTTTAATTCAATCTTCTGTCCATGCTCATCTGTTCCTGTCTGGAATCTCACATCATAGCCCTGCTGTCTCTTAAAACGAACAATACTGTCCGCCAAAATTGCTTCATAAGTATTCCCAATATGAGGCTTTCCTGATGTGTAAGCAATCGCCGTTGTCAAATAATATGTTTTCTTTTCCGCCATAATCTTTCTCTCGTATAATCCAATTATCAACTTAATGATAAAATGACTATACTTTTCCTCCTTTTTAAATTTATCATGTATCGCGGGCTTCGCACAGCTTTCATTCGCCGTGCCACTCACAGACCTTCAGTCTGCTTCGCTGCGGGCTTCGCCCTATATTTCCAAATCAATATGTGTATATATTGAAGCGAGCTTAATATATACACATATTAATTTGGAAATGCACGACTCATTGCCATCGCGAAAAAAAAAGAACTCTCGCCTTGTTGTAAAGACGAGAGTGTAACTTCGTGGTACCACTTTACTTCATTTGATGAAAATCATGTTTTGACATTTCATCAAACCTCATTTCACTTTAACGGGTGTCGTCCGTCACCGGCTAACAACTCTTATCATTATGCCCCAATATCCGGCATCTATGAATTTGCTCACCTGCACCGCTCCAAGACCATCTTCAATAGTTTCACCTGCTGTCTGCTTTCACCTGATCAGACTCTCTGTAAGCTGTGTCGCTATCTACTCTTCTCTTCCATGCGTTTATCTATGTATCTTAGTTTATTATTTTAATTATAGTTTGTCAAGAAATGTTCTGTTCGTTTCTTTTTATAACAAACTTTCTTTTTTAACGTTGACCAAAAACCAGCCTGCTCTAAAAAACATTTCCCTTTACCTTTGTATTGATTTGATTTTTTTCTTGAACCAGTCATAATCAAATGATCTATTTTCTTTCAAATATATTTGCGTTTTATCAACTTCATTGCCAAAATAGTTATCAGACGGCAATGTTCTTACATATGTATCCCCCGTCTTCTTAAATATTGTCTCATATTCATTTAGCGGAACGTAAGTTCCCTCTCTTAGTTCATTATCCATAAGTGCTATTACATACTCATCATTCTTTTGCGGGTATTCCGCGTCTGTTAAACGTGTTTCTATATATGTGGATTTCCATTTATTTTTTTTAATGCTTTCAAACCTTTCGGAATCTTTATAATAAGATATATGCTGTTGAAGTGTCATATATCCTCCACTTATTAAGATTGTAATTATAGAATTTGATTCCAACTCTCCCTTAAAGCTTTCAATTATTTTCAAATTAACAACGGTGTATGACATTCCATCCAAAACAGTAAAATATGTTTCTACCACATTTCCTCTTACTATATAAGATGCCTTTTCGTATATATCATTTACTGACTGGCATGAATATGCAAATGAAAGTTCTGACTTTACACTCATTAGTTCATCTTCATTAAATAGCGACATATCAACTTCTTCAAAAGCTTGTGTGCAATCAACTATATTTTCTTGTGCCATTTCGGCAGTACCACTTTCATCCGATACATTCGATATTTTTTTTGAACATCCCATGAAACCGCAAAACAAAATACAACCTATTAATAATAATAAAATTTTTTTCATAATACTCCTCCTCATATAATAAGCCTATACCCCAGATATACAGGGGCTGGTCTTATTCATTTTTAGTGGTATAGAGGAGTCAGCCCTCCGGAGGTCCTCTCCATGATCTTCATCCCCTATACAGTTTACATGTTACTTATATTGCCAAGATTTCCCGGACGCTTATAATAGAGTCCATAGGAATATATCTCAATATTTGAAATTTGTCAATATATCTCCCGATATATTTTTATTATTTATTAAAACACCATATAGTGTTGTTTTTTGTTCCATTTATGCCTTGCTT
>CALWNA010000009.1 GCA_944382505.1 uncultured Lachnospiraceae bacterium | reverse complement strand
CTTGTAATTAAGTTAAAAGACAAAAGCAGTAAAGTGGTTTATGTGACAGATGTCAACAAAGTCATTGAAGAGGTAGAAACAATTAATAATGACCTGACAACGAAGGTTGAGCCTTATATTCCGGATGTCAGCAGAGACAGCTTGTTTCTGACGACAATTCTGCCAATGATACTTTTAGGTGTGGTCGTCGTCGTTGTATTAATGATGATGAATGCCAATGCGGGCGGTGGAACAGGAAAGATGGCAAACTTTGGAAAAAGCCGTGCAAAGATGGTTGTAGAAGTCAGAAATATGGATTTTTCAAAGGTGGCCGGACTTGATGAAGAAAAAGAAGAACTGGAAGAAATCGTTGATTTCCTTAAAAACCCGAAAAAATATATTCAGTTAGGTGCAAGAATTCCAAAAGGGGTTCTCTTAGAGGGACCTCCGGGAACAGGTAAAACACTGTTGGCAAAGGCAACAGCAGGAGAGGCGGGAGTACCATTTTTTACTATATCAGGTTCTGATTTTGTTGAAATGTTTGTCGGTGTCGGTGCTTCCCGTGTAAGAGATTTGTTTGCGGAAGCAAAGAAAAATGCGCCGTGTATTATTTTTATTGATGAAATTGATGCGGTTGCAAGAAGAAGAGGCACCGGTATGGGCGGCGGTCATGACGAACGTGAGCAGACGCTGAACCAGATGTTGGTAGAAATGGATGGTTTTGGTGTCAATGAAGGCATTATTGTTATGGCAGCAACAAACCGTGTGGATATTCTGGATCCTGCCATATTAAGGCCGGGGCGTTTTGACAGAAAAGTACTGGTAGGCAGACCTGATGTAAAAGGACGAAAAGAAATTTTGGAAGTTCATGCAAAGAACAAACCGATTGGTGATGATGTTGATCTTCAGCAGATTGCACAGATTACTGCGGGATTTACCGGAGCAGACCTTGAAAACCTGTTAAATGAGGCGTCGATTCTGGCAGCAAAGGAAAACAAGGCTTATCTGACCCAGGAAGAAATTAATAAAGCTATGATTAAGGTTGGCATTGGAAAAGAAAAGAAGAGCAAAATTATTTCAGAGAAAGAAAAACGTATCACTGCTTATCACGAGTCGGGCCATGCAATCCTATTTCATGTACTTCCGGATGTGGGCCCTGTTCATACAGTATCGGTTATTCCTACGGGAGCAGGGGCGGCAGGATATACAATGCCGCTGCCTTCGAAGGATGAAATGTTTTTGACAAAAGGCAAGATGCTTCAGGAAATAATGGTAAGTCTCGGAGGACGTATTGCAGAAGAACTTATTCTTGATGATATTACGACAGGAGCTTCACAGGATATTAAACAGGCTACGGCAGCAGCAAAGGCTATGGTTACAAAATATGGATTTTCTGAGAAACTTGGACTTATTAATTATGATGATGATTCTGATGACGTATTTATTGGAAGAGATCTTGCACATTCAAAAGGCTATGGCGAAGCCACAGCGTCTGCCATCGATCAGGAAGTCAGAGATATTGTTGATTCCTGCTATGAAAAGGCAAAAAAGATTATTGTTGAGCATATGGAACAATTGCATGCCAGTGCAGCATTGTTAATGGAAAAAGAAAAAATCGGCAGGGAAGAATTTGAAAGTTTGTTTCATGCAGATTCAGTCATTGACAATGAAAGTGAAAATTTAGAAAACGCAGAAAATAGCGAAATGTGAGAATAGAAAATACTCTGCAGAAAGTTGCGGAGTATTTGCTCTTGTGAAATAAATGGAAGGATTGAAAATGAGTAGACAAAAGGTTGCGTTGTTCCATGATGGGACGAGTCAGTTTTGTAAATTTAACGAAGATTCAAAAACATATACATTTATTTTAAGAAGTACAGCAGGTTCCGTTGCAGGAGCGTATATTTGTGTTGACGGTACCGAGGTAAAAATGAACTGTACCCGTTCAGAGGGAAATTTTGATTATTATGAGGTCAAATTGGCTCTGGGTTCCGGCACAGTAAGGTATCATTTCAGAACAACGGACGGTCGTAACCAGCATTACTATAATATGTTTGGCATCAGTGATTATTGTTCTGACGAGTGGGAGTTTGAGTTGACGCCGGGATTTCAAACACCTGACTGGGCGAAGGGGGCTGTTATGTATCAGATTATGGTAGACAGATTTTACAATGGAGACAGAACAAATGATGTTTACTCTGACGAGTACGCTTATATCGGAAAAGGTGTCAGCGCAGTATATGACTGGTACCAGCTTCCGGATGCAGATGGAACAAGACAGTTCTATGGCGGTGATTTGCAGGGAGTCATTGATAAAATGGATTATCTTGAAAAGCTTGGAATTGAAGTCATTTATTTCAATCCTATTTTTGTATCTCCATCCAATCATAAGTACGATACACAAGATTATGATTATGTTGATCCTCATTTTGGAAAAATCGTAAAAGACGGTGGAAATCTGCTGAAAAACGGCGATGTAAACAATCAGCATGCTGAAAGATATAAATTAAGAACGACGGATAAGGAAAATCTTGAGGCGAGCAACCAATTATTTATTGAGCTTGTGGAGAAAGCACATAAGCGTGGTATGAAAGTCATTATTGATGGCGTATTTAATCATTGTGGTTCACTGAACAAATGGATGGATCGGGATAAATTGTATAGTGGAAATGAAGATTATGCACCGGGCGCCTACGAAACAAAAGACAGCCCTTATCATTCGTACTTTAAATTTTCTGATGAAAAATGGCCGGATAATAACAGTTATGAGGGGTGGTGGGGATTTGACACACTGCCGAAACTCAATTATGAAGAAAGTGAAGAATTGTGTCAATATATTATTGATATAGGTAAAAAATGGGTTTCTCCTCCGTACAATGTGGACGGATGGAGACTGGATGTGGCGGCTGATTTGGGACACAGTCAGGACTTTAATCATAAATTTTGGAAAAGATTTCGAAAGGCTGTGAAAGAGGCAAATCCCCAGGCGATTATACTTGCAGAACATTATGGAGATGCGCATGCATGGCTTCAGGGTGACCAGTGGGATACGGTAATGAATTATGATGGATTTATGGATCCGGTCACATGGTTTCTTACGGGAGTGGATAAGCATTCTGATAATGCAAGTCCTGAGAAACTTGGAGATGCGGGATTATTTAACCGGACGCTGCAATATCATATGTCGAGAATGCAGAATCAGTCGCTGCTTGTGGCCATGAACGAATTGTCGAATCATGACCATTCAAGATTTATGACCCGAACAAACAAAATGGTTGGGCGTATTGGCACGGCAGGATCTGCAGCCGCCGGAGAAAATATAGATAAGGCAATTTTTAAGCAGGGAGTTATCATGCAGATGACTCTTCCGGGAGCGCCTACACTATACTATGGTGATGAGGCAGGCGTCTGCGGATGGACGGATCCGGATAACCGGAGAACTTATCCATGGGGAAGAGAAGACATGGAGATTATGGAATTTTACAGAGAGGCAATTAGTATACATAAACAAAACCAGGTTCTCAAAACCGGTTCGTATATTTCATTGCTTGAGCTTAAAGATTTTATAGGTTATGGACGTTTTGATGAAAACAGTGCGGTAGTAACGGCAGTGAATACTTCGGACAGGGATATGGAAGTAAGCATACCAACCTGGGAACTTGGGACAGAAGATGGCACAGAATATGAGAGACTGATTGAAACGTACAGGGAATTCTATAACTGTGGAAGAATAAAAATCGTACAGTATGACGGTTGCCTTAGAATTGTTGTGAAAGCAAAGAGCTCTGTTATATATAGAACAGCGTAAGGAAAAATCGGATTGTGGTGTCACAATCCGATGCTCGCATTGAATATTTCAATTTCACTTTCATAATATTGTTCCTGAAAATGGACGGCTTCTGAAATTTTATTTTGATTGAAATTTAATCCTTCGGGTGCGGCGACCAGCTTATCTTCCGCATCGTTATGGCGATGAACGATTCCGATAATACGGGCCGTGTATTCTTCGACCGGAACATCTATACCAAGTAAATACACATCGAGTTCTTCACCATCACCACCAAATACATTTGGTATATACCCGTAATTAATAGGATAGATAAGGTCGGGGTGTTTAGGGTGTATGCTTCCAATAGGTCTATCTATTTTTATATTTACTGTTTTTCCGAGATAGGATTTTACAAGTGCTTTTCTCAAAGTATAGACGATAAAATCGTGTTTTCCCTTGAGATATATTTCTCTGCCGTTATCAACGGGAACTCGCAGAGCAAGAGATACTTTTAGATCTTCATACTCTTTTGCAATCGAAGGTGTGTTGTTAAGATAATCTCTAAAGTTTATGTAATTTATCCAGTCCACACTATTTGTACGGACAACATGGATGAAATGAGTTTGCAAATCTCCTGTACCTTCATAAAAATTACCACAAGCAAACAACAACTGATTTTTGAGCGTTACTTGTGCATTGGGACGATAGTAAAAGCCGGCGTCTTTTAATTCTTTTTCAAAACCGAGAATATCATCGAAATTATCAACTGCGAGTGCAATATCAATAATCGGTTTTGCCTTTATGGAAAGTATAGAGGTGCTTCCCACATGCTGAATGTCTTTTATGACATTACCCAATATCTGCTTCAAACGAGAAATTGTATTCTGGGCTTCTATTTCCCATTCTTTTTCGTGTTCGCACAGTTTTACCATTCCTCGTTTTAATCCAATCATTACCTAACCTCCAAACGGCAATTAAGATCATATATAGTCATGCAATCTGAGTCCCATTTAAGTTTTTTGATTACTTCAACCACTATAGTAATTTTATCACATGAAAAAAATTTATTCCACTATATTAAATCAATGGACGGCGTAAATTTACTGTCAGTTAAAGCAAGGCATATTCCGCCTG
>CALWNA010000008.1 GCA_944382505.1 uncultured Lachnospiraceae bacterium | reverse complement strand
CTTCGCATTATCCCATGCGCCGCCTGCGTTTGACATAAAAATTGCCATCATAACACCGCAAACCAGTGAACCGCAAAGCATACCGCCAAGTGCTGCCGCGCCAAGCAGATATCCTACGGCAAGGGGGGTAATAACTGCCATAACCCCCGGTAAAATCATCTCGTGAAGCGCCGCCTGTGTGGAAATACCTACACAAG
This sequence comes from uncultured Lachnospiraceae bacterium, assembly GCA_944382505.1. Classification (GTDB taxonomy): domain Bacteria; phylum Bacillota; class Clostridia; order Lachnospirales; family Lachnospiraceae; genus Eubacterium_G. The sequence continues at coordinate 8,415 of CALWNA010000008.1, read as the reverse complement.
ACCTATAATCCGGTTTTGAAGTTCCGGCAAGAATGCCTTTATCCTGTTGAAATTGGCGACGGACTTCCTCAATCATCTTGTTGGCAGCCTTACCAACGGAACTCATCGTAAGAGCCGAAAACAGAAACGGAAGCATACCGCCGATAAGAATTCCTGCCACAACAGATGCCTGTAAAATATCTATCTCACCAAGCTTTGCAACCTCCGCGTAAGAAACAAATAAGGATAATGCCGTAAGGGCAGCAGAGCCAATGGCAAAACCTTTACCAATTGCCGCTGTGGTGTTCCCGACGGCATCCAATCTGTCTGTAATGTCTCTAACACTTTCATCCAGTCCTGACATTTCGGCAATACCGCCGGCATTATCCGCAATCGGACCATACGCATCAACCGCAATTGTCATACCCGTTGTAGAAAGCATGCCAACGGCTGCGAGAGCAATTCCATACATTCCTAAAAATGCATAGGCAGCAAGAACACCTGCAACAATGAAAAGAATTGGTATTGCAGTAGATTTCATTCCTACGGAAAGACCACTGATAATATTTGTGGCGGAACCCGTCTCGGAACTCTCGGCAATCTGTTTCACACTTTTATATTTTTCAGAAGTATAAATTTCTGTAACCTTACCAATCGCAGTACCTACTACAAGCCCCGCTAAAATAGCAAGAAATGCATTAAAGTTTCCAAAAAATACATAACTTAAAATTGCCGAAGCTATAATTTCAATAACAGTTGCACCATATTCACCAAAATTCAATGCCCTCTGTGGGTCTGAGCCCTCTCTGCCTCTTACAAAAAACGTAGCCGCAACAGACGCCAGAACACCAATCGCTGCAATTACAATAGGAAATACCATATGACCTGTGCCAAAGTTTCCCTCCCCGGCAACAGCAGATGCTACTGCAAGGGTAACAACAGAGACAAGGGCGCCTACATAGCTTTCAAAAAGATCGGCTCCCATACCTGCAACATCACCGACATTGTCGCCGACATTGTCAGCAATCACTGCAGGATTCCGCGGATCATCCTCCGGAATGCCTGCCTCAACCTTACCTACAAGATCTGCACCCACATCCGCAGCCTTGGTATAAATACCGCCTCCGACTCTGGCAAAAAGAGCAATGGAAGACGCCCCCAGACTGAATCCTGTAAGAATGCTTACACTTTCATTTGTAAAGCCTGTGGTATACATCACGAAAATAAGAATAACACTGAGCCCTAAAATGCCAAGACCTACTACGCAAAGGCCCATAACGGCTCCGCCGGAAAATGCGATTGATAACGCCTTGTTCATTCCGCTTTCTTTCGCAGCATTCGCTGTGCGGACATTTGCCTTGGTGGCAACCGTCATTCCAAAATATCCTGCCAATGTTGAGAATAACGCCCCAACAACAAAACATACTGCTGTCAGCCAGCTAATTCCGATTCCCAAAATAACAAAAAGTATTGCCGCAAATACAATTAATACCTTGTATTCTGCAAACAAAAATGCCCGGGCCCCCTCCGCAATGGCGTCGGCAATCTCTCTCATTTTTTCGTTTCCCGGACTGTTCCGATTAATCGTAACAGCCTTGAAAAAGGCAAAAAATAATGCAATAATCCCTGCAGCCGGCGCAAGATAAATTAAATTATTCATAACAATCCTTCCTTTCTCCTAAAAATAAATCCGATTGTAAAAATATATCCAAAACTCTAATGATTGATTACACAATATCATGTTTATTTCAACAAATCAACGGATTTTAACCGACATAAAAAACGGATTTTTCCCCGATGCAGACCACATCGGTTTTCTAAGATTTGCAAAAAAATTCTTCTTTAATTATATTAATCCATAAACATAAAATAATACATTTTTCCGCCGTCAATTTACTCTGACATAATACATTTTTTCTGTAAAATTTTTCTTAAAACTATTTTTGCCTTTATTTTATTAAAAATATTATTGTAAATTTTTTTAAGTATATGATATACTTGATTTGTATTTGTAAAAGTTTTTACTTTACAAAATTAACACAGGCTGAAAAATATTTAGAAAGGAGTACAATATGAGACATGAATTAGACCACATTGATGAACAAATTATTAAACTACTTCATGAAAATGCCCGCATCCCCCTGAAAACCATTGCGAGCAAAGTTTTTTTATCATCCCCTGCTGTTTCTGCCAGAATTGAACGGCTGGAACAGGCCGGAATCATTACAGGTTATAATGCAAGAATTAATCCTGCAGAATTAGGATATCACATCAAAGCATTTATTAACCTTGAAGTAAATCCGGGACAAAAAAAAGACTTTTATCCTTACATAAAAGGTTGTAATAATGTAGTGGAATGCAACTGTGTTACCGGTGATTACGCAATGCTTATTGAAGTAATGTTTAAAAGTACTGAAGAACTTGATCATTTTATCGGTGACCTTCAAAAGTTTGGAAGCACAAAAACGCAGATTGTTTTTTCCACTTCTGTGGAGCACAGGGGAATTCCGCTTTCCACTGACTAAATCAGATGAGCAGGGACATACACAATATGTTTCTGCTCGTTTTTACACTTTGAGGTGATTATGATTTACGAAATTGAAATGAACTATATTCTAGAGTTATTAAAATGCGCCGTTACCGTTCAAAAACCATCGGCGCCTCCTGAGGGCATTGACTGGGATACTGTCTATCTTCTTGCCAGAAGCCATAAAATATGTTCAACATTATATTTTGGTATGCAAAAACTTTCTCCCGAATTGCAACAGCATATAAAATACTTTGACCGTTATCTCCTGGCATACAAAAAAACCCTTGTACAGGATGCCAACAAATCTTATGAATTAAAAATTCTAAAAGATGCATTTGAAAAAAATAATATTGATTACATATTTCTAAAAGGCAGTGTGACCAGATATTTATATCCTGATACTTCTATGCGTGTAATGAACGATATTGATATTTTTTACCGCGGAGCAGACGCGAACACAATTAAAGATATCTTTTTGAAAAACGGATATCATATTTTTAAAAAAGAGCCAAAAGAAATCTCTTTTTTTAAGCCGACAAACGAAATCAAAATAGAAATGCAGACTGCCCTGATTGATGAAAGCTACACGCGTTGGTTTCAATATTTAAAAAGTATGTGGGACAAATGTGTTCCCCTGGAAAATCTTCATGAATATAAAATGACAAATGAAGATTTTTACATCTACCATATTATCCATATGGCAAAACATTTTAAACATGGTGGTATCGGCTTAATACATGTGTTGGATGTATGGGTTATGATAAATTCCTATTCGGATATGAATTGGACGTACATTGCACACGAATTACAATCTCTGGGACTTGACATTTTTGATAAGAATCTTCGCCTGTTGGTTTCCAAATGGTTTGGGGAATCAGAACCACTGCCGAAATATACCAGGACCCTTTCTCTGATGGAAAACTATATATTTACCAGCGGTGCATTTGGGAAAAAGTCTCAGCAGGAAATTAATGCCATTGTGGAACGCAATGACAAAAAAATTTCCATAATGGGGAAAATATTTCCTGACCTTCGTACCATGGTCGATTATTATGGTCCTCTGTTAAAAAAATACCCTATTCTTTTACCGTTTTACTGGATACGTCTTAATTTTAAAAGAATCTTTTTTGACAGGAAAAAATTAAAGAACAGTATTACAATTATTAACAATATATCCGATAAGCATATAGAGTCCACAAAAGAGTTGATGAAACGATGTGGATTTTAAGCCGGCTTAAATCTGAAAAACCTTTGCCTGGAAAAGCATTGCGTACATTTCTGTTTAAGTTGCAAAAAGTACTGAAGATTATCCTCCAGTACTTTTTTGACCTATCACATAAAATATTTTATATATTCCAAATCCCAAGGCCGTTCCCAAGGTATTTAATATAACATCATCAATATCACACACACCCAGCGCTGTTATATACTGAAATATTTCAATCAGTATGGACAGGAATCCACCCGATACTATGACTCTAAAACATAAGAATTTCTGTTTTTTTATAATCATCGGTACCAAAAATCCATATGGCATAAACATAATTATATTACATGCCAGATTTTCGAAAAACCAATCCGAAACCGTTTGAACCTGACTGACATACGATATAATCGTTTTGAAAGGAACAAATTGTGGTGCCACCCTTCCAAAGTTACCGCCATCCATGCGGTATTTAATCGCACTGCTCACCATTCCTGTTGGAAATTTCAATATAATAACTAATATTAATGCTGCAATATAAATCGCAAACAATATCTTTGCAATTTTTATTATCTTTTCTGACCTTTTAATCATCTGTCTCTTCCTGTGCTTTTCGCTTTTCTTCCTCCAAAGCTTTCTTTTGTTCTTCTGTAGTCTTCATGGAAATATGTTTCGACACCTTTCTTGATTTCGTTCGGAATTCCTTGTCGGAAACATCACCATATTCTCCATAGCCATATCTTCCATAACCGTAACCGTATCTTCCATAGCCATATCTTCCGTAACCATATCTTCCATAGCCATAGGAAAGATTCAGTTTTCCTGCGGTTTCGTTTAATACACATCCAAGAATTGGCGTTCTGGTATATGAAAATTCCTGAATGGTATCAAGAATTTTTCCGACCCTTGCGGTATCTTCCTTAATAACATAAATAACTCCATCACTATATTTTGCAAGAACGGCTGCATCCGATAATTGCCCACAAGCAGGCGCATCGATAATAATATAATCCACAACCTCTCTCGCCTCTTCAATAAAATGCGACATGGCATCAGAATTAAGACATTCTACCGGATCTTTTGAAGGCTTATTCGGTGCCAACATGATCACTCTTGTACCGGGAAGATTCAAAATTGCTTTACTGCTTTTCACTTCCCTATTGATAAATTTTTCCATAGTGTATTCCGGCAATTCTGCCCGAGTCAGCCTGCGGAGACTTGGATTTCTCAAATCACCATCAATCAGCATGACTTTTTTCTGCACCTTAGACAAAGAATATGCTAAATTCATTGCAAAAGTACTTTTTCCCTCGTTTTCCTGGGTACTTGTTATAAGAATGACCTTACTGTTATTCTTTATAAACTCTTTCTCACATCTCGAACTGATTGTACGCATTGCTTCCAGATATCTGAATCCGACATCTTTGTTTAAAATAGAACATTCTGACAGTTCTTTATTACGCTTGTTTAACATAACTGCCGGCAAAGCACCGAAACAGGATACGCTTAAATAATTTTCCACATCTTCTTTTGACCGGATTGTCGTGACAAAAAATGCATATAGCACACTTGGAATAAGTCCAAAAACAAACCCTACAAACCCGAATTTTATTGTTTCTTTTACCGGCTCATATGCATTAACAGCAGCTTGTTCAGCAGAAGGCTGTTCCAACACAGTAAGTTCTGTGTCTCCCAAAACAAACTCTGCCACGCTTGAGTAGTTTTCCATAACAGAATTAATGACTTTTAAGTTCATTTCTGCATCAGATCCCGATGCAATGATACTTAGAATATTTGTATCCTGAACAGCAGAAATCGTAATAGTAGAAGGCATATAATCGATGCCGATATCTTCTTCTATAATTTCATAAAAAACTTCGTTATTTATAAGATAGTCAAAGCTGACGCTAAGCTCTGATGCCAGTTGGCTGTTATTTGTGTATGACTGATCTGTCCCGTCATATTCCGGCGCAGTAATTGAAAAGGTTGCCTCGGACTGATATATCGGAACATATGATCTCTTATAACGCATATAACCAAGTACACCCAATATGACCATTAACAAAACTGCTATCCACCAGAACCGTTTAAACCCATTTAAGAAACTTTCCATAATTTCTGCAAGACTCTTCGTTTCTTTTTCCACAGAAGTTCCCTTGCGGTTTAAATTACTCGTTGTCATAAATTTCCACCGCCTTTCCTTCTGCCTGTTCATAAGCATATACGTCTTTTTTTACATGAATTCTGAATACTTTATAATCATTCAAAATGCATCCCAGCATCTTTGCATTAGAATCATTGATTATATTAATGGAATTTGTAATATCCCTTTCATATGAAACATCCTGTCTGACAACAAGTGCTGCAAAATCCACGCGGTCTAACAATACCTCCGCATCGGAAACCATAGCCATCGGAGGAGTATCAAGAATAACATAATCTGCCATGGTACGACATTTTTTAATTAATTCTCTCATTGCTCCGGACTTAATAAACTCATGTGTACTTGTATGCCCTTTATTTGACATAATCAAATCAATTCCCAGTTTTTCTTCTTTGTAAATTACTTCATCCAGTCCGCATCGGCCCTGAAGCAAATTAATAAAGTCTACAATATTATTTTTCGGAATATCCAACATCTTATACATAGCAGGCTTACGCATATCTGCATCAATAACAATTACCTTCTTTCCTTCCTTCGCAAGAGATAACGCTACATTCAGCACCACTGTCGACTTTCCTTCATTCTCATAGACACTGGTAATCAAATATACATTCTTTTCAGGGCGTCTCTCATGTTCATATTCCATTTTAATTCGAATATTATTAATTGATTCAATAAACCTGGATGACACAATTGGGCTGGTAATTAACAATGCCTTTACTTTCTGTGCTAACTTGGACTTAAATGTTCTATTTTTTCTTTCGTGATAAATCGTTCCCAATAACGTAGTTTTCAGTTGTTCTTCCACAGCGCTTTCTGTTTTAATTGTTTTTCTGAAAATACTGCTAAGAGCAATCAGGAATACTGTTACCAAAGCACATATAATTCCTGCCTGTATGGACTTATTCTGAGGTGTAAGAACATTGTCCGGATATGAGGCAACAACGGGTGCTTTTAACATATCAAATACTGCATCTGAAGTTAAATACTCTGACAATTCATCATAATTATTCATTATGGAACCGACAATTTGAAAAGACTCTATCGGATCATTGGTAGTTACTGTAATTCTCATAAGATTGGTTTCCGTAATTAAATCTACGCTCATCTGCGCATCCAAAGTTTCCATATGAAGTTCTTCTTTAATGCGGTTTTTCATAATATCAGCATTTAACAGATTCTGAAAAACTGTAATGACACTTTCACTAAATCTTTTATTTGTGTAAACATATCCGGTACTCTGTTTTGGCGTAACAACATAAACCGCGGAACTGGTATACTGTGGCACATAAGAACTCTTTATATAGGTATACATTCCCATTACACCTATGCATCCCATCAGAACAATAATCCACAGACTTCTCAGTAAATCTCTTGCTATGGAGTATACATTTATGTTTCGTATATTAATTAACTTTCTGTTTGACATAATTATTCCTCCACTACGACTGCCAGATAAGTAGCATCTTCTGCATAGTCTTCCGAATTCACTGCGTATGCTACGGTATAATATCCGGTTTCCTCTGTATCTACTGATGAACTGACTACCGAAACTGCATCCGTAGACATAGCGTTTCCATCTTTATCTTTTACCGACTTAATATATTTTTTTGCATTAAAGTTCTGCCCTTTTTTCAAATACACAATATTTTGTTTCAATTCAATGACAGGACTTAAGTTATTCCCCTGTCTGATGACAACTGTGGCCTTCAGTTTTGAAGTATCCCCAAGACTATTTGTCACCTGTGCTGTAACTGTATAAGCTCCCGCCGTTTTATTCGAAACCGTACTGGATAAAATTTTGACTTTGTGGCTAATGTCCCCATCATATTCATCAATAGCTCCTATAACATCTGAAATACTGATTTCCGAGCCAATATTAAAGCACAAAGGTTGGGACAAAGTAAACTTTGGCTTTTCATAATCTATAAACTTAATATTTCTTGTTGCCTTTGTTACATTATTATCTGAATCTTCAACAACATAAGTAACCTTGCATATATGATTTTTCTTATCAATAAACTGTGATACCGACTCAACAATAATACTGTTTGTCAGATCTCCATCTTTTGCATCCCTTGCAATAACATCCTTAAGAAAGTCTTCATCTGTTGCCTTTACGGATACTTCCAATAACTCTGAACCCATCTGTATCTCAGGATAAGTTTTGTCAATAGCTCTTTTGTCCTGATACCAGTTGTATGTAAATATAACTGCTACTATCAAGAATATAACTATTATTCCTATTTTAATGTATTTCATCTTTCCTCCACATTTTGTTATATAAGATAAACAATATAATTTTCTCAAAATAATAGAGCAATGTCAATGACCGGGAACAATAAGAAACTTATTCGTAATATTTATTCCCCCTGCGGTTATGATACCGTCAGACATTCCTTTTTAATGAACTATAAAAATGCCTTATACAATTCCGTACACAGTTCCTTTTTATTAATCATAATAGTACCATCATTTTCTTGTTTGTAAAATATATAAAATAAATTATCGCGGTTTTTTTTTTTTGCTATCAACTAT
>CALWNA010000007.1 GCA_944382505.1 uncultured Lachnospiraceae bacterium | reverse complement strand
ACTGGGAATTAAATATCTGGGACTGAATAGTGCAAGTTTTTCCAGCTACGGTTCAGAAAAAACAGGAACACCTGTAAAAGGATATATAAGATATAGTGAACAGGATAAAGAGATAAGGGTACATTCTCCTGTCACAAACCCACACCTTTTATGTATTTTCCATGATGCATTAATGACGAATAAAGAGATATTTGCAGGGTGCACCCCCAATACCGTAATTGTAATTAATACAACAATGTCTGAAAAAGCGATTGAAGAGATTTTGGTGAATGAAAATACTGTTTTATTTCAGAAGGTATTTTGCCTCCCTGCCCAGAAAATTGCAATGGAGACCCATTCCCGAATTAATGTTGTCATGCTGGGGGCAATGGCAAAGGTTATGGGATTTGTTTCTCTGGAAAATGTAAATCAGATTTGCAAAAATACTTTGGGGAAGAAATATCCGGATGCCTTGACGTCAAATCTGGAAGGAATCAAACGGGGTTATCAAGAGACAGTATCAATAAATTTAAAAAATCAAATAAATGCTGCGAATATCCGGAAAAAAGAAGAACCGGAATGGGGGTATAAAACTGCACCCATAGGAGGAATCAACACAAATTTCGGTAATAGTGTGACCAATGACCTCTCTCCATCAAGGCAGGGATATATTCCGGTGTTTCTTCAGGAAAGATGTATTAATTGCGGGCTTTGTGATTCCACTTGCCCGGACATGGTTTTCCAGTTCGAGAAAGGAGAATACAAGGGAAGAGAGATGATGGTTAACAAGGGATTGGATTATTATCATTGTAAAGGCTGTCTGCGATGTGTGTCTGTCTGTCCTACGCAGGCATTGGTCAAGGGATTGGAATCAGATTATCCAAATAAAAAATGGTTTGTTCCCAACAGGGATTTAATTAAAACCCCGGATTACTACGAGAAATCAGGCGCAGATGGTTATATTACCTCGGAATCATATTTTACGGAAAAAAGAATAAAAGGCGGGGAGGTATAGAATGGAAAAACAGGTTGTGGAATTTGCAAGCGGAAACGAAATTGCCGCCCTGGCAGTTTGGCAGATAGGATATGACATTATGGGGTATTATCCCATAACACCTTCAACGCAGATTGCAGAGACACTTGATTTAATGAAAGCAGAAGAAAAGACAGATATTGTGATGATTGCAGCAGAGGGAGAGCACAGCGCAGCAGGAATCTGTTATGGCGCTTCCGTGGGAGGCGGAAGAGTCTTTAACGCTACAAGTGCGAATGGTCTTTTGTACGCCATCGAGCAATTGCCGGTACAGTCGGGTACAAGATATCCTATGGTAATGAACGTAGTGTGCAGAACTGTTTCGGGTCCTCTTTCTATTAAGGGAGACCACAGTGATGTTATGTATATGCTTAATGCCGGATGGCCTATATTTTTTGCCCATACGGTTCAGCAGGTGTACGATTTCAATATAATAGCAATACGCCTTGCAGAGACGGTAAGGCTTCCGGTGGTTGTCGCGTATGACGGATTTTTTACAAGTCATCAAAAAAGAAAATGTTATCGTTTTGCGGAGCATGAAACGGTCAGAAAATTTGTGGGTGAAAAAAAAGAAGAGTATCCGTTTTTAGATTTCGAAAATCCTATTACAGTAGGTTCTTATATGAATGAACCGGATTTGATTAATAACAAATATCAGCTTCATATGGCAATGGAAGAGGCAAAAAAAATTCTGCCCGGACTTTTTCAAGAATATGGAAAAATATCGGGAAGAGAATATCGGGAATGGGAAGGATATGAATATAGAGATGCTGAAACAATTCTTATATTACTGGGGTCCTCCTATGACACTACATTAGAAGCCGTAGACAGAATGCGAAAAGAGGGGAAAAAAGTCGGTGTTGTTACACTACATTTATTGAGACCGTTTCCGGCAAAGGAAATTTGTGGGGCGTGTAAAAATGCAAAATATATTTTGGTGGCTGACCGGCAGGACAGTTATGGTGCGGGAGGCGGAAATCTTTCTTTGGAAATTCGTGCTGCCATGCAGAAATGTGGGAGCATGGCGCGTATAAAAAGTGTTGTTTACGGACTCGGCGGGCTGGATTTTTATGTGGAAGATGCCGTTAAAATGTTTGAAATGGCAGAAGATAAAGATACGCCGGATTTTAGTTATTATGGCATGAAAGCCGGAAAGTTGAAAGAAGCGCCGGAAAAATTTTTTGCACCGCTGACGCCGGATAAAACAAAACTGGGACTCACACAGGTAATTGAAAAAGATGGCGAATTGATGGTAAAAGGAGGAAATCTTAATGAGACAACCCGGATGCCGAAACGGATTGCTCCGGGACATGGAGCGTGTCCCGGTTGTGGTATTCCGGTAAATCTGAATCTTCTTTTGCGTGCCATAGAAGATCCGGTAGTGTTATTGTTTCAGACGGGGTGTGGCATGATTGTCACCACCATGTACCCGAAGACCACTTTTAATGTACCTTACGTACACAATTTATTTCAAAATGGCGCAGCTACTTTGAGCGGTCTGGCTGAAATGTGCTATCGCAAACAAAAGAAAGGTGAAATTCCACCAGGCGATATTGTCTTTATTATGGTCAGCGGTGATGGCGGGCTTGATATTGGAATGGGTTCAGCATTGGGAACGGCCCTTAGAGGTCACAGACTTCTTATTTTTGAGTATGATAATGGCGGTTACATGAATACAGGATATCAGTTATCCTATTCTACGCCTAAGGGGGCGAGAAGTTCTACATCTCATGTAGGCAGAACGCAATATGGAAAGACATTTTATCATAAGGACATGCCACAGATTATGGCAGCCTGCAATATTCCCTATGTTGCCACAGTGGCAGAATCAAATCCGGTGGATTTTATTAAAAAAGCTGCAAAAGCGGCGGAATATGCCAAAACAAGGGGCGTCGCATATATAAAAGCATTGTCGGCATGTCCGTTGAATTGGAATGATAAACCGGATACGGAGAGAAACGTCATTGGAGCCGCAGTTGACTGTTGTTTTTTCCCGTTGTATGAAGTAGAGCAGGGAAAAACAAAATTAAGTTATGATCCGGAAAAAAGCGGAAAGAAAATATCGGTTCTTGACTGGCTTTCCATGATGGGAAGGACAAAACACTTGCAAAAAGAAAAATATAAAGAAATTGTAAATGATTTACAAATGGAAACAGACCGGAGGTTTATGAGATTAAAAGAAAAATCACAAAATCCATATTTATAAATCAAAGTGTCTGATACAAAAGCGTTTTTCACATGCAGTATCAGACAAGAGTAATTTTAGTAAAAGGGAAAGGAGATTATTAATATGGCAGTAGATTTTAAAAACAGTGAAACAAAGGATAATCTGATGAGAGCATTTGCAGGAGAAAGTCAGGCGAGAAACAGGTATACGTTTGGAGCACAGCAGGCAAAAAAAGAAAAACAGCAGGCGATTGCCCAGGTGTTTTTATATACTGCGAATCAGGAAAAAGAGCATGCAGAAATTTTTTATAAACATTTAAAAGAACTTGGCGGAGAAACGATTCACGTAGACGGAGGATATCCCGTTGACATTACGGATGACCTGGCAAAACTTTTGCGAATGGCGCAGCATAATGAATATGAAGAACATGATGATGTATATAAAAGGTTTGGGGACAAGGCAAAGGAAGAAGGTTTTCCGAAAGTGGCAGCATCATTTCATATGATTGCAGAAATTGAAAAATTTCATGGAGATCGTTTTGGAAAGTTTGCCGAATGGCTTGAAAAAAATCAGCTCCATGTCTCTGATGTGAAAACGGGTTGGATTTGTTTAAATTGCGGATATGTCTACGAAGGGGAAAAAGCACCTGAAAAATGTCCGGTATGTGACCATGATAAAGGATATTTTATCAGATTGGATATTGCTCCTTTTGCATAGAAAAAATATATGAATATAAAGATGCAGGACAACTCCTGCATCTTTTTGAATATCTTAGCAAAATCTATAGAAAAATCAGCTTGCATACAATTTAAATTCTGCTATAATTTCTTACGAATAATATTATATTGTCAGTACAAGTCAAAAATTAAACAAATATTTAACATGACAGGGAAAAATTTAAATATTTTATGCATTCAGTTGCGGATTGGAGTGCCAATGAAAATCATAATCGTAGGGTGTGGCAATGTGGGCGCCACACTTGCAGAACAGCTTAGCAAAGAAGGACATGATATTACGGTTGTTGATACAAGAGAAGACTTAGTGGAAAGCATATCAAACAGTTGTGATGTCCTTGGAATTGCAGGAAATGGAACAAGTTTTAACATCCAGTTGGAAGCAGGAGTTGATGAATCCGATTTACTTATCGCAGTTACGGGATCGGATGAGCTGAACCTGTTATGTTGTCTCATTGCAAAAAAGGCGGGTGGATGTCACACAATTGCAAGAGTCAGCAATCCGGTTTATAACAGAGAAGTTTCTTTTATTAAAGAAGAATTGGGGCTTTCTATGATTATTAATCCCCAGCTTGCGGCAGCGCGGGAAATGAGCCGGCTGCTAAAATTCCCCTCTGCACTGAAAGTTGATTCTTTTGCAAAAAGTCGCGCGGAGCTGGTAAATTACAGAATAGAAGAAGGAAATCCGTTATGCAATATAGAATTAAAAGATCTTGGTAATAATTTTGGCGGAGAACTTTTAATTCCTGTTGTGGAAAGAGATGAGAAAATTATTATCCCGGGAGGAGATTTTAAACTAAAGGCAAAGGATATTATTACCATCGTAGGCAGTTCGGCAAAAACGGCAGAATTTTTCAAAAAGATAGGTGCACCTACGGCAGCAGCAAAAAATGTGTTAATTGTTGGCGGGGGGAGAACCACCATATATCTTGCCAAACAGTTAATGGAAATGGGAATCAAGGTTAAGATTATTGAGCAGAATGAAGAACAATGTGATCTGTTAACGGAAATGCTCCCGAAAGCGATGATTATTCAGGGAGATGCTGCAGATAAGGATTTGCTGTTGGAAGAAGGAATTACGGAAACGGAAGCTTTTATTGCCAACACAAATTTTGATGAAGAAAATATTATGTTGGCATTATATGCGAAAAGTCGTTCAAAAGTAAAAGTGATTGCAAAGGTACATAGGATTGCATATGATGAAATTATTGAGAGTCTTAATGTGGGAAGCATTATTTATCCAAAATATATTACGGCAGAGACAATCGTAAAATATGTTCGTGCCATGAAAAATTCCATTGGGAGTAATATTGAGACGTTATATCGTCTGAATGATAACAGAGTGGAAGCTTTGGAACTTTTAATTAAAGAAGATTCACCGGTAATCGGTATTCCATTGCGTGATCTGAAGTTAAAAGCAAATGTTCTTATCGGGTGTATAACGCATAAAGGTAAGGTTTCGATTCCGAACGGAAAAAGTGTTATTCGTGAAGGAGATACTATTATTTTGATTACTACGGCAACCGGATTGTATGATATCAAGGATGCGTTGAGATAGGAGACAGAATATGAACTATTCCATGATACGATATATTTTGGCATGTGTAATTAGTTTCGAAGGTTTATTTTTACTGCTTCCGGCAATTGTGGCAGGCGTTTATGGTGAAAAGCAGGGATTAATTTACCTGGCAGTTGCCGCAGCATGTATTTTGTTGGGAACAATAGGAAGAATTAAGAAACCAAAGAGTAATGTTTTTTATTCCAGAGAGGGGTTTGCAGCAGTATCTTTAAGTTGGATTGTTTTAAGTCTGATAGGAGCATTGCCGTTCTACATGACAGGGGAAATGTCTTCCTATGTGGACGCTTTGTTTGAAACCATATCCGGTTTCACGACCACAGGTGCAAGCATCTTATCCGATGTGGAGGCATTGTCTTATGGGACATTGTTTTGGAGAAGTTTTACGCATTGGATTGGTGGTATGGGAGTGCTTGTGTTCATTATGGCGGTACTTCCGTTGTCCGGAAGCTCTAACATGCATTTGATGAGAGCTGAAAGCCCGGGACCGTCTGTTGGAAAGTTAGTACCGAAAATAAAGCATACTGCAATGATATTATATGGAATTTATATTGGCATCACACTTGCGGAAATCTTTGCTCTACTCATTGCGGGAATGTCCGTGCTTGATTCTATGACATTGACATTTGGTACCGTAGGTACGGGCGGTTTTTCACTGCTGAACAGCGGCATGTCAACATACAGCACTGGCGTACAGGTTATTATAACCATATTTATGCTGATATGTTCGATTAATTTCAATGTTTTTTATCTGTTGTTAATAAGAAAGCCAAAAGAAGCGTTGATGAATGAGGAGATGCGCTACTTCCTCATTATTGTGTTCGGTTCGGCACTATTAATCATGATAAATATAAAAGACAGTTTTTCAAGTTTGCTCGAAGCTTTCCACACTGCATTGTTCCAGGTCGCTTCGATTATAAGCACAACAGGGTATAGTTCAACAGACTTTAATACCTGGCCGGAATTTTCGAGAACGATATTAGTATTATTAATGTTTGTAGGCGCCTGTGCAGGAAGTACAGGAGGCGGATTTAAAGTCTCCAGACTGATTGTCATATTAAAGGCAGTAAAAAATGAGATACTGTCGGTAATACATCCGAGAAGTGTACAAAAAATACAGATGAACGGAAGAAAAGTGTCCAATGATGTTGTTAAAAAAGTTCTATGTTATTTGTGTGCATACGTTCTGATTGTGCTGATTTCCATACTTATTGTAAGTCTGGATAATAAAGATGTGGCTACAAATATAACATCGGTTATGGCAACGTTTAATAATATCGGACCAGGTTTAAATGAGGTGGGACCAACAGGAAATTTCGGGAGTTTCAGCGCACTTTCAAAACTTGTATTTATATTTGACATGCTTGTGGGACGTTTGGAAATATTCCCTCTGCTCGTATTATTCGTGCTCGGAATGTGGAAATTACCCACACGACGTTCAGATAAAAATAAAACATTTGTTGATGTTTCATCAAGAGATTAATAAAATTTATTCAGAACTTTATAAAACTATGCATATTGGATGACTGAAGAGGAAAAATATGGATATATACTATTTTAATATAACAGTATTACGGAATAAAAATATATTTAATCAAAAACTACAAGATCTGGATGAACAGAGAATCAATAAAATCAAAAGATTAAGAGTGACGGATGATAAACTCAGATGTTTTGGCGCCGGACTTTTGACTCGATTTATGAAAGAAAAGTATGGTATTGAAGAAGAAATTCTTGTGGATAAATTTGGTAAGCCCTATTTTAAAGATTCTAAAATTCAGTTTAATATTTCTCACTCAGGAAGTTATGTAATTATAGCCGTATCAAGGCATCGTATCGGAATAGACATACAAAGAATACAGCAGGATAAACATAGAATTGCAGAAAAAAACTTTCTTCCAAGTGAATGCAAATACATTAATGATGCGGAGGATGAGGCTGGTATGCAGCAGAGGTTCTGCGAAATATGGACGATTAAGGAAGCTTATCTGAAGAATATAGGAATCGGGTTGAGAAAACCTTTGAACTCTTTTGAAGTTTCGTTAAGCGGCGAGACACCACAGATTATCGGAAAGAAAGATTATCGCTTTGTGCAGTTTAAGATGGATGACAGATACATTGTGACAGTGTGTGGAAGCAGAAAGGATGAGAAATTTAATATAGAAGAAGTATTGATATAGAAAACAATGTCACAAGGATTATATAATGAAAAAAGTTTTACAATTCGAAAAAAGGGATTTTAAAATATTTTTGATTCTGTTTTTAATGGTCGGATTTGTCCGGATAGGAGGAACGATTGTTCCAGTAGAAGCGGAAACTGTCAGCAGTGGAGAGAGCATAGTGCCTGAAATCGGTCTGACAGGAAAAGCAATAGAGGAAACAACCTCCATTTCAGGCACGGCTGTAATAGAAACATCGACAATGAACATTATAAAAAATGGTTTTTCAAAAAAGAAAAATGGAAAAATACAGTATTATGTAAACGGGGAATTATATATAGGCTGGTTAACGGTTAATGGTAAAAAATATTATTTCAATTCTAAGGGCAATATGGTTACCGGAAGCAAAAAAATAAATGGCAGTTATTACTATTTCGACGCACAGGGATGCATGCAGACAGGTTTTGTTTCAATTAATTCTAAAAAATATTATTATAGTCCGAAAACAGGAAAAAAATTTTTGGATTTCACAAAATAGGAAAATATCGCTATTATTTCAGAAAGAAAAGCGGGGCAGCGGCAACAGGACTCATTTCCAGAAAATATAAAGGTACAAAAATAATCAATTATTATAATAACAAGGGGCGCTTGAAAACCGGTACTTTTCGTGTCGGCACGGTAAAATATACAGCAAACAGAAAAAACGGCAGAATATATGGCGTAAAAAATCTGACGCCGGCTGTTTGCCAACGCCCACAGCTTCCTACGGGATGCGAAATAACATCATGGACAATGATGGCAAATTATGCAGGTGTAAATATAAGTAAAACCACAGCGGCAAATGTTATGCCAAAAAGTTCAAATCCGAACGACGGATTTATGGGCAGCCCGTATACACCCTCAGGAAGCGGACTTGTTGTATATCCTGACGGATTGCGTTCAATCACGAGAAAATACCTGGGAAGTTATGTGAATATGACGGGGTGCAGTCTGAGTGATATCAAAGAAAAATTATTAGAAAAGCATTTGGTTATGGTATGGTGTGTGGGGTTGGACGGATTTGCTTCCCATACAGTAGTCTTGACAGGTTATAACAATTCAAAGTTTTTTTATAATGACCCATGGACCGGCACAAAAAGAACTATGCGTTACAGATATTTTCAAAGTATTTGGGCGGGAAATTCATACAGGGCAATGTCATATTAAATAAGATTAAAATAAACAGTTATATTTGAAATGTTAAAATGGAACAGAAAAGAAATCTGTTCCATTATTTTGTGATGGTTAAACTTTTGGATGTTTATGCTTCTCTGCTCCATCTGCCTGATGCGCCACAAGGCAATACAAGACCGTTAGAACTTACCTTAAGTCCGATCTCATCAGATTCAACTTTACCGCCAAATTTGCTCACAACGGCAGTATTAATCATATAGCTTAATACCGCAGGCTGAAGCCCGGTAGTATATGAATTGACTAGGAAAAAAAGCGGGTTATCGCTCATTATCTTTGTACACAGTTTGATAAACGGGAAAATACTTTCTTCTATTTTCCATGTTTCACCTTTCGGACCTCTCCCGTAAGAAGGCGGATCCATGATAATTCCATCATATTTATTTCCACGCCGGATTTCACGTTCCACAAATTTCACACAGTCATCCACCAGCCATCTTACAGGCTTGCCTGAAAGATTAGAGGAAGCGGCATTTTCTTTTGCCCAGTTAACCATTCCTTTTGATGCATCCACGTGAGTTACGCCGGCACCTGCATTCAGGGCGGCGAGAGTAGCGCCTCCGGTATAAGCGAATAAGTTTAATACTTTAACAGGCCTTCCGGAATTTCGGATTTTTTCAGAAAACCAGTCCCAGTTCGCAGCTTGTTCCGGGAAAAGTCCTGTATGTTTAAAACTAAATGGTTTGAGATGAAAGGTTAATTCTTTATAATGAATTGTCCATTGTTCAGGCAGGTCAAAAAACTCCCACTGGCCGCCACCTTTACTGCTTCTATGGTAGTGACCGTTTGGTCTGTGCCATTTTTTATTGGTTTTAGGGGTATTCCAAATAACCTGTGGATCTGGTCTCACAAGAAAATAATCCCCCCATCTCTCCAATTTTTCCCCGGAAGAAGTGTCAATGACTTCATAATCTTTCCAATTATCGGCTATCCACATAGATAAAATCTCCTTTACAGATTGAAATCATAATGAAGAATTAGAAATAAAAAATATGGATGTAATAGTTGTAATTCTTCATTTTTCTTTATAGAATCATAAATGGTACAATATAAAATGTCAAATGAAGTGCCAATTGTGCGAAAAATTTAAAATTATTTTATTTAAAATTGTGAAAGTATATCATAAAAAATAAAAGTTTAAAATTATGCTTGCATTTTGAAAATGATTGTTGTATAATGCTTCTTGCTGTGACATTGATAGCGTTGAAGCGTGAGGTTGCTACATATATATGTAGGTTTTCCGTGGAGCGAATGTCAAGTTAGGAAAACTGGCGACAAGTCAAAGAAAAAAAAAAATGTCCACCGGAGAAGTGGAAACACCGTGTAAAGCATTCTGAAAAAAATGACACACACGGAAAGGTTGTACGGTCACCGCTTGTCGTGCTAAATAGTACGAAAAGGAGGCGGCTTTTTTTATGGCACAAGTAATGAGAATTACACTGAAAGCTTATGATCACAAATTGGTTGATCAGTCAGCTAAGAAAATTGTTGAAACTGCAAAGAATTCAGGATCAGAAGTGAGTGGTCCGGTACCACTTCCGACAAAAAAGGAAGTTGTTACAATTCTTAGAGCTGTACACAAGTACAAAGACTCAAGAGAGCAGTTTGAACAGAGAACGCATAAGAGACTTATCGATATTGTAACACCTACACAGAAAGCGGTAGATGCATTATCCAGATTAGAAATGCCGGCTGGTGTTTATATCGATATTAAGATGAAAAACAAATAATTCATCGAACACTTACATTATTATTAAGTGAATTATCCTTGAAGGTTTATATAAGAACTGTTCTAGGATGATCGCAAAAAGCGATCCGCTGTAGATTAACAGGAGGTAATTAAAATGAAGAAAGCTATTTTAGCTAAAAAAGTTGGAATGACTCAGATATTTGGCGAAAACGGCGAGTTAGTACCTGTTACTGTTCTTCAGGCAGGACCATGTGTTGTTACGCAGGTAAAAACAATGGAAAATGATGGGTACGAAGCAGTACAGGTTGGTTTCGAAGATATCAGAGAAAAATTGGTCAACAAGCCGAAAAAAGGTATGTTTGACAAAGCCGGAGTTTCTTACAAGAGATATGTAAGAGAACTTAAGCTTGAAGGCGAATATGCAGTAAAAGATGAAATTAAGGCAGACATCTTTGAAGCAGGCGATAAGATTGATGCTACTGCAATTGCAAAGGGAAAAGGATTCCAGGGTGCAATCAAGAGACACGGACAGTCAAGAGGACCTATGGCACATGGTTCTAAATACCACAGACATGCAGGTTCAAATGGCGCATGTTCAAGTCCGAGCAAGGTATTCAAGGGCAAGAAAATGCCTGGCCATATGGGAGGCAAGAAAGTTACAACCCAGAACCTTGAAGTTGTTAAAGTAGATGCAGAAAAGAACTTACTCTTAGTTAAAGGTGCTGTACCGGGACCTAAGAAGGCATTAGTAACGGTGAAAGAATCCGTTAAATCCGGTAAGTAGTATTTGAAAGGAGGGACGCACAGATGGCAACAGTATCTGTTTTAAATATGGAAGGAAGCGAAGTCGGCACAATAGAGCTTAACGATGCGGTGTTTGGCGTAGAAGTGAACGAACATTTAGTACATCAGGCAGTTTTGAGCCAACTCGCAAATAACCGCCAGGGAACGCAGAAAGCAAAAACCCGTTCAGAAGTTAGCGGTGGTGGCAGAAAGCCATGGAGACAGAAGGGAACCGGTCATGCAAGACAGGGTTCGACAAGAGCTCCACAGTGGACAGGCGGCGGAGTTGTATTTGCTCCGACACCAAGAGATTATTCATTTAAGTTAAATAAGAAAGAAAAGAGAAATGCTCTGAAGTCAGCATTGACATCAAGAGTTAATGAAGGAAAATTAATTGTAATTGATGAATTTAAATTTGATGCTCCAAAGACAAAAGAATTTGTAAAGGTTATGAAAAACTTAAAAACCGATAAGGCTTTGGTAGTATTAAGCAAAAATGATATGAATACAGTTAAGTCGGCACAGAACATTCCGACAGTAAAAACAGCTTTAACAAATACTATTAACGTGTACGATATTCTGAAATACGATACAGTGGTAGTTGAAAAAGCAGCTGTAGAAACAATCGAGGAGGTGTATGCATAATGGCAGACCTTAAGTATTATGACGTTATACTTGCTCCTGTAATTACAGAGAAGAGTATGAACGCTATGGCAGAAAAGAAATACACATTCTACGTACACACAGACGCTACCAAGACACAGGTGAAAGATGCCGTTGAAAGGATGTTCGAGGGAACAAAGGTTGCGAGCGTTAACACAATGAACTTAGATGGCAAAAAACGTAGAAGAGGTTATACAGTTGGAAAGACAGCTAAGAGAAAGAAAGCTATCGTCCAGCTGACGGCAGACAGCGCTGATATTGAAATCTTCGCAGGTCTGTAAGATATGTAATTGATGTATGTAGGCGTTGACAAAATTAAAAACTATAATGCCTACGCTAAGATGACAATTTGAAAGGAGAAAGAAAATGGGAATTAAGACATTTAACCCATATACACCTTCAAGAAGAGCTATGACCATGCTTGACAATGCAGAGATTACAAAGCAGACTCCGGAAAAGTCATTGGTGAAATCTCTCAAGAAGACAGCAGGTCGTAACAATCAGGGTAAAATAACAGTTAGACACCATGGTGGTGGTTCAAGAAGGAAATATAGAATTATCGACTTTAAGAGAAACAAAGTTGATATTCCGGCGACAGTGAAGAGCATTGAATATGATCCAAACAGAACAGCAAACATTGCGTTAATTTGCTATGCTGATGGCGAAAAGTCATATATCCTTGCTCCAAACGGATTAAAAGTCGGAGATGTGGTTATGAACGGCGAGAACGCTGAAGTTAAAGTTGGTAACTGCTTACCGCTTTCGGCAATTCCTGTCGGTACAGAAATCCACAATGTTGAGTTATATCCCGGAAAGGGCGGACAGTTGGTTCGCGCAGCGGGAAATACGGCTCAGTTAATGGCGAAAGAAGGAAAGTATGCGACACTCAGACTTCCTTCCGGTGAAATGAGAATGGTTCCTGTTGTATGCCGTGCTACAATCGGTACAGTAGGAAACATTGAACACGGTCTTGTAAACATTGGTAAAGCAGGACGTAAACGTAATATGGGTATCAGACCTACAGTTCGTGGTTCTGTTATGAACCCTAATGACCATCCGCATGGTGGTGGTGAAGGACGTGCGCCAATCGGACGTTCAGGTCCATGTACACCTTGGGGCAAACCGGCTCTTGGTTTGAAGACTCGTAAGAAAAATAAACAGTCTAACAAGATGATCATTAGAAGACGTGACGGAAAGAACATGAAATAAGGAGGTAGAGACGAATGGCTAGATCATTAAAAAAAGGCCCATTTGCGGATGAGAGCTTATTAAAGAAAATTGATGCAATGAACGAATCAGGCGATAAGTCAGTTATTAAGACATGGTCAAGACGTTCAACAATTTTCCCACAGATGGTTGGACACACAATCGCTGTCCATGATGGTAGAAAGCATGTGCCGGTATATGTTACAGAAGACATGGTTGGACATAAACTCGGTGAATTTGTTTCTACAAGAACTTACAGAGGACATGGAAAAGACGAAAAGAGAGGTTAGATAAACCGTTAAAATTTGAAAGGAGGTCTCATCTATGGCAAAAGGACATAGATCCCAGATAAAGAGAGAGAGAAATGCGAATAAAGATACAAGACCATCGGCTAAGTTATCTTACGCAAGAGTGTCTGTACAAAAAGCATGTTTCGTATTAGATGCCATCAGAGGTAAAGATGTGCAGACTGCCATTGGTATTCTCACATACAATCCAAGATATGCATCAAGTGTAATTTTAAAATTATTAAATTCAGCAATTGCGAATGCTGAAAATAACAATAACATGGATGTTAGTAAACTTTACATTGCAGAGTGCTATGCGAATGCAGCTCCTACAATGAAAAGAATTAAACCAAGAGCACAGGGCAGAGCTTATAGAATTTTAAAAAGAAACAGCCACATCACTGTTGTGCTTGATGAAAGATAAGATAGGAGGCAAAGTATGG
>CALWNA010000006.1 GCA_944382505.1 uncultured Lachnospiraceae bacterium | reverse complement strand
GTGATTGAGCATTTTGATATCGGTTATTTTCTTGCTGACCGGATAAACCACTTGTTTGATTACTCTGGTTCGCATCAAAGTTCCGGCTACCATTGTGCTGTGAATCGTAATTCTGTTGGTCCTCTTGATTAATTGATTGATTTGTCTGCGCTATTTTCGTTCCACAGTGTGCGCAGAATGTGTAGTTTTCCTGTATTTCGGCACCACAATTTGGGCATATTTTTGCCATAAAATCCCTCCCTCTTTTGTTATTATATAAAAATTTTATAATATTTTTATCAATAACACAACACATTATTGCAGAATATATTCTAATACTCAAATGTCGTCATTTCTTTTAAATAAATTTCACGATCAAGTATCCATTGCAAACCTTTTATTTCATGCTGTACATTAAAGCATATTTTTTGCTTTTTTCCCCCCAGACTTTTTTCCCGGTTGAATCTACACTATACGGTCTGATTCTATAATAGTAAGTCTGTCCTGTTTTAGCTTTTTTAAGTCTGTATTTAACTGCAAACTCGTATTTCTTTTTTCCACTTACGTCAATCTTTTTTGCATTTTTTAATTTCTTATTATAACTGCAATAAATAACAAATCCTGTTGCCTGTTTTGCATTTCTTACTTTTATCGTAATATTGCCTTTACTCTGCTTTAATTTCTTTATTCCTATTTTTTTAGATACAATTACTTTTGTCCAATGTGCATATAATGTCTGGTTTTCCTTTAAATTTACAACGGTTATATCTGTTATCTTTTTCCCTCCCATCTTTGCCGTATACCATCCATCAAACAAATATTTTCTTCTCCGGGTTGTTGGAAGGGCACCATATTTCTTGCCATTGGTTACATTTTTGCTCATCTTAGAGCCTGTTCCGCCACTGTAATTAAATTTCACTGTGAAATTATTCTTGATAACAGACGTAGTTGCCGCCGGTGAAGTTTGTTCTGATTTTTTGACGCCTTGTACAACTACATCTACATCATCGGTAATGTTAATTATTGTATATGTACCTTCACTGCTTGCTGTCAGTTTTTCTCCGTCTGCTTTTACTACAAAGGAGGTCCCTTTTTCATAGCCTGTATAAACTATTATTTTAAAAAAATAGCTATCACCATATCCTACCTGAAGTGTATTTGCTCCAACAGGTTCAATCTTAAATCCTTCTCCTTTAGGAAAATTGATGTTGAGTTTTCTTCCGGATTTGATAATAACTTTTACATCTTCAGACGGTTTGTAGTTAGGAATCTCTTTGTAACGTATATAGTACGTTCCTGCTGTAAGACCTGTAATCTCCTCGCCTTTAATCGCTGTATAAATCTCATCCGTTTCTGCTCTATATTCCATATTTGATGTAACACCGATAATCTTTCCGTCCGCATTGTTCTCCAGTGTTGTGTCAATTTTCTCAATTCCTTCCGGAGCCTCCTGCTCTGCCTGTTCGATAACAAATGATTTTATAGCTGAGATACCTTTATAATTATCGGTACCCGCTACTTCTGCCTTTACATAATATGTGCCTGCATTTTCCGGCACGATTTCCGTAAATTCTCCCTCCATATCGGTACTGTATGTAAAAACAACTTCACCGAATTTTGCTTCAGCGACAGGAGCTTTTGCCTCTTCTCCATATACCCAGTTTTCAATGGACAATTCTTCTGTCCATTCGTTATCAGCCTGTTCTATTTCGAATGTCAGTGTTTTGGTTGTTTCTTTTGCCTCGACATCATCGCTCCAGCAGTAATTTTCCGGGTCTGTTCCATCTGACCTTATTTCATCCGGTGTGGTTTCTTCCGTTATCATTTCTTCTGTTTCCACTGCACCATCCGTCTTAACCAAATAGTCTGTCATGCCGGCAACTACCATTGCGATTACACAGACAACCGCAACTACTTTATTGAAACTTCTGCTCATTTCAAAACTCCTTTCTAAATACCAAAATCTCTTCTGCTGTATACACATATTATATTCAACCTTATTTCTTTCTTCTTACCCACACAATCATCACAACCGTCGCCACAATTACAATAATTGCTATAACTGTTATCAAAACTACAACAAATACGAGAGCGGCGTCTTCTTCCTCTATCTGTAATAAAACCGGCTCTGCTTCGTTTCCGGAATAATCGCTACATGTAAGTACAGCCTCCGATATATTATTTCCTACATTTGCTGTATAATAATAGTTTGTAGATGTGGACATATCCTCATCCGATGTGAGATGAACCTCTTTCCCGGAAACTTTCAGTTTTACACTCTCGGCATTCAGATTGTTATCTCGGATATGAACATAAATTGTGCCACCGATTTTCTCTAAAGATGCTTCCGGTTGTCTTGTATCAACATTCATAATCTCATTCATAATGTTGTCACTTTCTGCATTGACTTTCAGTGAATTATTTCCATCTCCCAAAACTTCGGCTGAGGAAGTAATTTTTATGCTATACAATCCTTCACGAAAGTTATCGCCCTTAATGATATATTTGTATACATGCCGATATTCATTGTTTGCCTTTATTTTTGATACATCTTCCCATGAATAATCATTTCCTAAAGTTAAAATCTTATCTCCTAATGTAGTGATTAAGGTAACTGTCTGATTTTCTTTTTTTATGCTGTTTATGTTATATTCATAAATAACGATATCTCCGGGTTCTTTGATTGGTGACGCAAAATATCCTACGGACGACTCATCCATTTCATATTTGGAACCTTCTCTGTTAATAAAAAAATATCCGATAACTTTACCGTTTTTTATTTGAAAATTTCCCTGCTTATCCAGAGATTTTGTGGTCGCTTTATTCCCCGCTTTATCTTTTGCATTGATTACCAGCTTATAATATCCATCGTTTTCCATATCACCACTTGTACATTGATATGTATGATTGTTATAGGTTTCCTGCAATGCAATTGTTTCTAAAACCTTTTTTGTTTTCTCATCTATCCGAACCAGCGTAACACTTTGATTTTTTGACAGATAATTATCTGAAATCTTTACAGAAACCGTATAAGATACACGTTCGCCTGCCTTATTTCCATAGCTTTTTCCGTTTGCCAC
The DNA here is from genome assembly GCA_944382505.1 of uncultured Lachnospiraceae bacterium. Classification (GTDB taxonomy): domain Bacteria; phylum Bacillota; class Clostridia; order Lachnospirales; family Lachnospiraceae; genus Eubacterium_G. The sequence continues at coordinate 2,691 of CALWNA010000006.1, read as the reverse complement.
ACCACTGACGACTACGGAAGGCGCTGTCGTATCAATAATGATTTTTGCAGATGTTGCCTCATCAGACACATTGCCTGCTTTATCTGTGCTGGTAACGGATATAACATGTTCCCCTTGATCAAGTTTTACGTTTGCATTGTTTTTATCGCCACTGGAGCTCCACGAAACGCTTACGCTTTTTCCATCTGCGAAAACTTTCGTATTTGATGAATCAAAATGCTTTTCTGTTATCTGTATTGGAACGGAAATGCTTTTATTTGCATAAACCGTTTTATTTTTTTTTGCATATGCATCGTCAATTTTTATTACCGGCTTTGCATTGTCGATAACCAGCGTTTTCCCCGTGGAAACACTGCTTTTTACGCCACTTTTATTCGTTGCTTCAAAGGATACCGTTCCATCTACTTCTCCATTAATATTAAACTGAGCATCTGCAAAGCCGCCGCTTCCGGATTTAACATTTGTTTGTGTTAAGGACTGTCCTCCAACTTTACAGACAAGCTGGCTTAAATCCACACTTCCACAGTAAACAAGAACGCCTATGGTTGCACTGGTTCCCTTGTAGTAATATGTGTTTCCTTCTTTTTTGGGACTGCCAAAGAAATCATAACAATTTTTATATGTATGCCCTTTTTTCTCAACGGAAGATTCTCCATTCAGGCTAAACTTTGGCTTTGAATCATCATAGGTAATATGTACTTCATTTGTAAATTTATTAATATCATCATTTACATAATTAACATAAATTTCATATGTACCTTTTTTCTTTAATTCCAATGTATATTTATATCTGTTTGTCCCATCTTTTTTGAATTCCACTTCAATATCTTTACTGTCATAGATATTTCCATCACTTGAAGTAAAATCATAATAAATAGTCGTATAATAGTTTTTGTTTAATTTTTCCACACCGGTTACATATAGCGTTACTTTTTTGTCTGCATTATCTCTGTCGGCGTAAGTCAGTTTTGCCTTGGCAGCCTGCACTTCTATCTGTGATAACGCACCAATTTCCATGAACACTGTCAGACAAAAAATAATTATCTTAATAAATGCTCTCATTTTTTTCATCACAATCACTCCCATCTAAATACTTTCAGATGTGTTAATGAACACAATGTTCTTAATGATGACAAAATCTGAATTGATAATTTTGTTAGACTGCAGCACTGTTGTACCATTTTGAACCCAACCGGTGGAAGCAGACTGATTTTGAAGGCTACTGATAGTAATAGGACCGCTGGATTTTGGTACTGTTTTTCCTGTTCGTCCTGTTCTGCCCGTCAACCCTGTTCTTCCTGTCTTGCCGGTCTTTCCAAGTTCTGCATCCAATAATCCTGCGCCGTAATTTTTTGCATGTTCATTCCGTTCACGCATAATTTCAATCTGTCGTCTGGCTATCGTGCCATTCAAATCCTGGATTACTTCAACGATTCTGAATTTAAAAAATATAAATATGGCTGTACAAAAGCTGACAGCTGCTAAAATAAAACATATCATATATAATATTTTCAAAACATCACTCACTGGTTTGTACCTCCAATCTCATTGCCTGTAATTCTTGCACATGCATTGCTGTAGTATTCCACTGCGCGGCTTGCTTTCTTCACCAGACTACTCACTTTACTGTCGTTCTCATTCGCAGCATTTTGGTTATCGGTTTGATATTGCTGTAATAATTTTACGGAGCTGTTAACCGTTGTGTATATATCATCTATAACCTGCTGCCCATTTTCATCTTCTGAACTTGACAGTTTTGCAAAATCGTTCATATTGCGCCACAAAATGCTGCTGATTACAAGATGTATATTTATCTGATTTGCATCCGGTTCCCTTACATCCAAATCAATACAATTCTTCATTTTTTCCCATTGCTCAATTTTCTCCGTCTCCGACACTTCCTCATCCGTCATCTGCTTGTTTCCAGCCGAAAATATTTCTATACACTCGGCTATATCCGCCATTTTATCCGCATACCGTTGTTCTTCCTCGCTGACGCCGGCTTTCACTTTTTTAAAAAATCTTTTTCCTGCCTCCTCATACCGTATACTAATGTAATAAGTATCGTATTTGTCTTCGCTCAGGTAATAATTTTCCAAATACAATGCACCAATACTGTAATATATCTTTCCTTTGTCTTCATCACTAAGCTTTTGCATATATCGGCTTTCAACATTGTCTAAATCGTCATATATTTCCTGTGCCTCTTTTTCAATTGCTTCTTTTGTAGCTTCATCAAAAGAATCTTCTCCTGTAATTCCATAGGCGGACACTATTTGTTTAAAGTCGTTTTCGCATACTTTTACATAATCCGTCAGAAAATCATTTAAATCACTTCCATTCGCCTCTGTGCCTTTATCATGCAATGTCTCTGTCATAATCGCACGGTTGCCGCCATTTGCTGATTCTGAACCGTATTGCTCAACACAAGTTTTCATTCCCTGGCTGATTGTTTCTTTATATCCCACAAAACATCCCACACCGACCAGTGTCAAAACCACTGTTCCGGCAATGGCTGCGATAAATCCATTGAGTTTTCTTTTTTGTCTCTTTTTATAAACTCCGTCAAATTCATTTAAATGATTCAGGGCATACAAAACTTCAGCGCAGGACTGAAACCTGTCATCCGGATTCCGTTGGGTGCATTTCTGAATAATAGCCTCCAGACCGGAGGATAATTTGGGATTGACT
>CALWNA010000005.1 GCA_944382505.1 uncultured Lachnospiraceae bacterium | reverse complement strand
AAAAAACCCTTGACCGCAAAGATTTATCATATACGTCAAATACTTTTGACATATACAATTTACTCTTTCATCAAGGGTTTTTGGGTTTCTATTATCTTTAGATTCAAAGTTATCATATCGTTCCCCCACTATCTGTTTTTTACTCTGATTTCACCTTAACATAGTTCCAATATGATTTCAACATATTTTTATCAATTTTTAGTTTTTTATAATCAAATATGGGAAATTTATCCGTATCCCTATAATTAAAAGCCCACTACGGACTTTCCTGCAATCTGCATGTCCATAGTAGACTTTTATTTTAACAAATCTTATTTGACAACCATATTTATAATTCTTCCCGGAACATAGATTTCTTTCACGATGTTTCCTGTAAGTTTATCTCCCAGCGCTTCTTTTCCTTTTGCTATGGCAGCCTCTTTTTCAATGTCTGCCGGAACGCTGATAACCACCTTTGTCTTTCCGTTAATCTGAACCGGAACCTGAATTTCATCCTCTTTCATCAATTCTTCGTCTGCTTCCGGCCACTGATTGTTTTCAAATACGCTTCCGCTATTTCCAAGCCTCTCCCATAATTCTTCTGCAATATGCGGCGCAAACGGTGCAATCAATGTGACAAATGTTTCTATGGTTTCCTTGTCAACACCGCCTTCCTTCTTGGCAATATCAATCAACTTATTATTATATTCCATAAATCCTGACACGACCGTATTGAGGCTGAAGTCTTCCAAACGTCTTGTAATTGTATGAATCATCTGGTGACGAATCTTAATCATTTCTTTTGTAGGCGCAACATCCGCTTCGATACTGTCAACCGCCAGTTTCCAAAATCTTGTGATAAATCTGTAAACACCGTCAATACCTCTCTCGTCCCACTCCGAATCTAGTTCCGGTGGTCCTACAAACATTTCATATAATCTTAAAGAATCACAGCCGTAGTCTCTTACCAAATCATCCGGTGAGACAACATTTCCTTTGGATTTGCTCATCTTAATGCCATTCTTACCGGTAATCATACCCTGGTTAAATAATTTTGTGAATGGTTCCTCAAAATCAACCACACCGATATCATATAAAAATTTTGTATAGAATCTGGAATAAAGTAAGTGCAGTACAGCATGTTCCACACCGCCGATATACATATCTACCGGAAGGTACTCATGAGCCTTCTGCTTTGATATCAGTTCTTTATCGTTTTTATTGTCTACATATCGCAAGAAATACCATGAAGAGCCTGCCCACTGTGGCATTGTGTTTGTTTCACGTTTCGCAGGCTTCCCACAACAAGGACATGTGGTATTTACCCATTCGTCAATGGCTGCCAACGGTGATTCCCCTGTACCTGTTGGCTCGTAAGATTCCACCTCCGGCAACAACAACGGAAGTTGGTCTTCCGGAACAGGAACCGGGCCACAATCCGGACAGTGAACAATAGGGATTGGTTCTCCCCAATATCTCTGTCTTGAAAATACCCAGTCACGAAGCTTGTAGTTTACAGTTGCTTTTCCAAAACCTTTTTCTTCAATAATATGCGGTGCTTCTTTTTTCAGCACTGCGGATTCCATTCCGTTCCACTCGCCGGAATTAATCATTATACCGGAAGCCTCTGTATAAGCCTCTGTCATATTTTCTATTTCTTTTCCGTCTTTTGCAATAACCTGTATAATCGGGATATCAAACTTCTTCGCAAATTCAAAGTCTCTGTCATCATGTGCCGGAACACACATAATCGCTCCTGTACCATAATCTGCAAGAACGTAATCAGAAAGCCAGATAGGAACTTTTGCACCGTTTAGCGGATTAATTGCGTAACTTCCCGTAAAGACACCTGTCTTTTCTTTGCCCTGAAGTCTGTCCACAGACGACTTGTTTGCCGCCATTTGAATATAAGCTTCCACGTCTGCCTTTGTTTCTTCCGTGGCAAGAGATTTTGCCATTGCATGCTCCGGTGCAAGTACCATAAATGTAGCGCCATAAAGCGTGTCCGGTCTGGTGGTATATACTGTAATTTTTTCATCTGAATTTTCTAACTGAAAGTCAACTTCAGCACCATAGGACTTCCCAATCCAATCCGTCTGCATCTTCTTAACTTTTTCCGGCCAGTCAAGTTTATCAAGATCATTTAAAAGTCTGTCAGCATAAGCTGTTATCTTTAACATCCACTGTTTCAGATTTTTCTTTGTAACTTCTGCACCGCATCTCTCACAACAACCGTTGACAACCTCTTCATTGGCAAGACCTGTCTTACAGGAAGGACACCAGTTAATTGGCATTTCTTTCTGGTAAGCGAGACCTTTCTTGAACATCTGAACAAAGATCCATTGTGTCCACTTGTAAAAGCTCGGATCCGTCGTATTAACCTCCATGTCCCAATCATAAAGTGCCGCGATTTCATTAATCTGCTTTTTAATATTTGCAATATTCTCTGCCGTTGACTTTGCCGGATGGGTTTTCATCTTGATTGCATAATTTTCCGCCGGAAGTCCAAAGGCATCCCATCCCATCGGATGAATAATATGATATCCATGGAGCATTTTGTAACGGCTCCATACATCGCTTATAACATATCCTCTCCAATGTCCTACATGAAGCCCTGATCCTGATGGATAAGGGAACATATCCAAACAATAATATTTTGGTTTTGATACGTCTTTATTAATCGGATTTACATCCCAGTTATGACGCCATTTTTTTTCAATTTCCTTATGATTATAAGGTGTTGCCATGATTCATTCCTCCTAAAATGTATATATAATTATTCATTCACTGTTGTTGTATCTTCATCCCGGTTTTCCGAGGATGTTTTTGTAGTTTCCTGTTTTGTGCCTGTTTGGTTCTTTTTCTTTTTTGTGATTTCTTCGTTATTTCCGGTTGTCTCTTCGTTTACATTCTGTATTGTTGTTTTTCTTTTTTTTGATTTGGTTTCTTTTTCCGTCTCTTCCTCTTTTACAGTAATCTCACACATGACCTGACAAGAGCCGACATTTCCTGAACTGTCCTGTACCTTGACTACTACCGGTATTTTTCCTTCCTTTAATTCTTCTGCGCTTGGGCATGATACCGTAATGGTGACATCGCTTTCATTACATGACACACTGGAACGAACAAGATTTTGTATTTCTTTTACATTCGATTCTTTATTCATATCCTCCGGTTCCAAACTGTCCACTTCAAACGTAAACAGACTTTTCGAACAGGTTACCACCGGACTGGTGGTATCGATTACTGTAAACTTTTGAACTGCTTTTAGTTTATTCCCTGCGTCTGTTTTATAAGTATATCTCACCTTATAAGTACCTGTATTACCCGTATCGATCGTTTTATATTTTAGAGAGGCTGCAATATTTTTACCATTTTCATCTCTTGCAAGAAGATTACTCAGATACTCCGGTTCATCGCCCTTTTCCACGTAAACCTCTGGCAACCCTAAGACAATCTTTCCATTGCTGATTTTTTGATAAGGATTATTTGCGTCTGAATCTGTCGGATCCCAGCCACAATATTTAACAGCCTTGACATCCGGTTCAAATTCCAAAGGCAACTTGTCACTTTTTTTCCCTTTGATAATATTTATTTCTGTTTTACTGCAATTTTCATAAATCCACCCGGCATCTCTTGCATAAAGTAAAATGCAGCTTCCGGACTCCTGTTTTTCTCCGATAGCGTTGTATGACTTTTTGTTTAATGTATTGTCGTACTTATCTCTGTATTCCGCAGACTGTATCCATGATTTCGTATCAAACTGTGTATTATATTTATGCCATCCTCCATTGATATTGAGCCACGAGTAATTATTGGAAGTTTGATAACTTCCTTTTTTTACCTGGCTCCCAACAGAACATTTAAATATTTTATATGGAGTCTTTGTTTTTTTATCTTTAGCATATTGATAGACAATCATTGCGTTTTTCCTGATATTGACTTCAATATAATATTCATCTGAGCCTTCCTCTGTTGTCCGGGTTTCTGTATCTTCGGCACTTTGACTGACATTACCAATCTGGCTTGCATCTTTATTTATTTTACTGTAAATAAGCATAAGCACGCCAAATATAATACCCGCCACAACCAGGATTTCGCATACTGTAATTAAAATATTTTTTGCTTTTTTATTTGTAAAAATCTGCTTCAAATTCAATATCAAATACCCCACAGTCAAGATATACCATATAGTAAGTGCCAGTCGTACCACCATATTATACAACATTACGGATATTTTTCAATAATCAAAAAGTGTTCTCTCCCAATGATGGCAATACATATTTATGACACTTTTTTGTGAAATACAATATATTATTCCGCTTAAATATGATAAAATAATTACAGTATATTGTAGTACAAAGGAGATTTGGTTTGAAAGAAATGATAAAAAACACGACAAAACACTTATTGATATTAAGCTTTTCTGCGTTTATTTTTACATTTATTGTCATGAATTTGTTTTATGAAAATGTAAAAGCCCAAGCGCAAACACCTGCGGCACCGCAATCTTTTACTGCTGTTGCAGACACCTTTTCACAGTCCGTATGTCTTACATGGCAATATGATACATCTGCAAATCCTTATGCAGACGGATTTATCATTTACAAATCCACTGCAAAGAATGGAGAATATTCCTTTGTGGATGAAGTGTACAGTAATTATACCGGCTATTACACTCTATACGATGAGAATATTCAAATCGGTGTCACATATTACTATAAAATCTGTGCTTATGTCGAAGATGATGAATCTTATCAGTATATTATGAGTTCGGAAATTATTTCTGATGTTGTGCAGATTCCGCTTACAGCGCCTGTTTTACAGTCTGTAACCGCAGCTCAGTCACACTCAGTGATAATCAAGTGGGATTCTGTTTCTTACGCTGACGGATATTATATTTATCGAAGTACCAGTGCCGGCAGTGGCTATACACTGGTTTATACTTATCATTCTCTGCCTGACACTTCCTATTTAAACAGTTGGTATTTCGACAACTCACTCAGCTATACAGATAAGGGTCTGACAGTGGGAGAAACATATTATTACAAAGTTTGTCCTTTTGTAAACTATAATAACCAGACCTTCTCCGGTCCTTTTTCCAACATCAGATATGATATTGTGAAAATAAATTGCACAACAATCAAAAAAGCTTCTTCAAACAAAAAACGTACTAATACCATTAAATGGAAAAAAGTCTCCGAAGCAGACGGATATATTGTTTACTTTGCAAAAAAATCTGATGGCAAATACAAAAAGCTAAAAAAACTGAAGGGAAACAAAAAGCTTACATATACACATAAAAAACTGAAAAACGGTGTCGCATACTATTATAAAGTTTATGCTTATAAAAATATAAACGGAAAAGCACTAAAAAGCATCGAACCCGAAACATATCAGAAGTATTGCGATTATTATACTTATGCGGATGAATCCTACGAAAGCAGACATCAACGTATATTTAGAAACAAAAAAATCACGAAATATAAAAGTAATAAGCAGGCAACAAAAAACATGAAAACTATAACTATTAAAGTGTGGGACATTAATTCCAGGGGGAAAAAATACACCAGAAAATTTTATCTGACAGTACACAAAAATATTGCCCCGTCCATGAAACAAATGTTTAAAGAAATATATAAGAGCAAAGAAAAATTTCCTATTCATGACATTGGGTGCTTTAGCTGGCGCGGAGACAGTTCCACATCGGAACACTGTATTGGTGTCGCCTTAGACATTAACTCCAATGAAAATTATATGATTCAGGATGGAACAATTCTTGCCGGCTCCTTCTGGAAACCAAAGAAAAATAAGTATTCTATTCCTCTGAAATGTGAACTTGTCAGTATTTTAGAAAAATATGGATTTAGCCGTGGTTTCTGGGGAAGCAGAAAAGATTATATGCACTTTTCTTATTTTGGAACTTAGACAATAAAGCTTATAAAAACAGTCACTATTTTATTTTCCCTACGCCCAGGATTCCGTTTCGTTTGTAATTGCAAATGCATGATTCATCGGTCCGCTCCCTTTTCCCAAATCAAGCATTGCCGATAACGCTCCCGAGATATATGCCTTTGCCTTTTCGACTGACGCATCCAGGTTTCTGCCCTTTGCCAGATTCGAAGCAATGGCACTGGAAAGCGTGCATCCGGTTCCGTGGGTGTTGGGATTATTAATTTTCTTGCCATAAAACCATTTGAAATTCCCATCACGATACAGCAAATCATTGGCATCATTCACATGATGTCCGCCTTTTAATAAAACTGCACATCCGAATTTTTCACTGATAAACTGCGCAGCTTTTATCACTTCTTCTTCTGTTCTGATTTCCATTTTTGAAAGCACTTCTGCCTCCGGAATATTTGGTGTAATCACCGTTGCCAAAGGAATAAGATACTCCTGCAATGTAGCAATTGCATCATCACTGATCAATTTAGCCCCGCTTGTTGCCACCATAACCGGATCAAGTACAATATTTTTTGCATCATATTTTTTTAAATTTTTCGCGATTACCTTAATTAATTCACAGGAAGAAACCATACCAATCTTAACTGCATCCGGTCTGATATCTTCAAATACTGCTACAATCTGATCCTCCAAAAACTGAGGACTCACTTCATAGATTCCTGATACACCGGTAGTATTCTGAGCAGTCAAAGCAGTAATGGCGCTCATTGCATAAACACCATTTACTGTCATTGTCTTAATATCTGCTTGTATCCCGGCGCCTCCAGAAGAATCGCTTCCTGCAATTGTTATTGCTGTGTTCATTTTAATTCTCCTTTTCGTTTCATTGTGGTCCGGTAAAATAAATTTGCAAAAACTTTTCCCATCTTTTGCATTATTAAATGTCCATGACTTTAATAAGTTCTTTCCAATTTTTCCAGTCACCCAGATAAAAATCAGACAACTGTTTTACATATTTCTGTTCTTTTTCGCTGGAAAAATCATATATTCCCACATTTTTTATTCCTAAACTTTTGGCTGTTTTCATAGAATAGCAAGCATCCTCAAACAACCATGTCTCACCCGCACTGCTTTCCATCGCATTCATCGCTGCAACAAAAATGTCGGGACAGTTCTTGCCCTTTCCCACTTCTGTTGTGGTAAAGACTTTCTTTATATATCGGGCAAGCTCTGTTCTGGTTAACGCTGCTTCAATCATCGGTCTGTCCGTAGATGTGGCAATAGTCATTGGAATCCCTTTGGCATACACATATTCAAGAAACTCTTTTACCCCAGCCTTGGGCTCTACTTCTTTTGCATAAAAATCATATACTCTGGTATTCACTCCGGCAACAATTTCTTCTGCCGTCAATTTCAGGTCATAATGTTTCTTCATATACTCTGCGCCCTCCGCCATAGTCATATCAAACATTATTGCCCCCAGATTTTCTTTTACCTCATAGCCAAGGCTTTCAAGATAAAGTTTCCCTGCACCCTCCCAAATCATCATGGAATCCAGCAAAGTTCCATCGACATCAAAAATGATACCTTTTACCATCTCATTTAACATCCTTTAATTATAATTTTATTCTTCACAAATCATCCGGGCAGTTTTTTCTTTCAGCACTTTCGTTGCCTGTTCAATATCTTTTTGCGCAAAAATTGCACTGATTACTGCAATGCCACATATTCCCGTTCCTTTAAGCTGTAAGACATTACGCTCGCTTATTCCTCCTATGGCAATAACCGGAATATCTACTGCATCGCAAATGGCTTTCAGCGTTTCCATCGAAACATCATCCGCATCATCCTTGGAACCGGTCGGAAACACAGCCCCGACTCCCAGATAATCGGCTCCTCTTTCCTGTGCCAATAGAGCCTGTTTCACTGTCTGTGC
>CALWNA010000004.1 GCA_944382505.1 uncultured Lachnospiraceae bacterium | reverse complement strand
CATATCCACAAACTCGGCAAAATTAAACGAAATCAGCGAAGAGCAAACTGAGATAAGTGAACGGTTGGACACGCTGATGGATGAGTGGGAACAATTATCTGACCAACTCTAGTGATATTTATTGTTTTTTCAACAGTTTTACTTTATAATACTCTTATGAATTTAACATTGAAGGAGACGCGATTATGAAAAATAAAAAAGTAGTTGTTGCATTAGGCAGAAACGCATTCAGCGAATCATTTCCCAAGCAGCATGAACGTGTAAAACAGGCTGCAAAAGCCATTGCTGATTTGGTGGAAGAAAAATATGAAGTAATTATCACTCACAGTAATGGTCCACAGGTTGGTATGATTCAGACAGCCATGACAGAATATTCAAGACTGGATCCTGACAGGACTGTTGCACCGATGTCTGTTTGCGGTGCAATGAGCCAGGGGTATATTGGTTTTGATCTGCAAAATGCCATTCGTACGGAATTATTACATAGAGGAATTTATAAACCAGTCAGCACAATTATTACACAAGTAAGAGTTGATCCTTTCGACAAAGCTTTCAACGCTCCTTCCAAGGTCATCGGACGTCTTATGACCAAAGAGGAAGCTGAAAATGAAAAGAAAAAGGGAAATTATGTTGAATATGAAGAAGACCAGGACGGATACAGAAGAATCATTGCCAGTCCCAGACCGATTGATATTTATGAAATTGATGCCATTAAAGCTTTAGTGGATGCTCATCAACTGGTCATCGCAGCGGGCGGTGGCGGAATTCCTGTTCTGCAACAGCGCACAGGATTGAAGGGTGCCAGTGCTGTTATTGAAAAAGATTATACCGCAGCAAAACTTGCAGACATGCTTGATGCTTCTACGCTTATGATTCTTACTTCAAGCGACTATCTTACAATCGAAAAAGACGGAAAAACAGAAGTATTAAAGAATCTCACCAAAGAAGATGCAAAAGAGTTGATTGATGCCGGATATTTTGATCCTGCCACATCGCTTCCAAAAATCGACGCTTCCCTTTCATTTGTTCTTGCAGATGAGGGAAGACGTGCTATAATTACAAATTTATCTAAGGCAAAGGCCGGAATCAGAGAAAAAACAGGAACCATTATAAAATAGGCAACAATTTTTTATATATATAGGAAATTTATTCCGGCAAAAAAAAGTGAAAGCCGATAGTATCCGGCTTTCACTTTTTTCTTTATAAACAATATGTTCATCTCATACGAATAGTATTTTTCACCCTTTTATCTCTCCATAACTTTCCGCGAAGAAATATTCCTGAGAGTTCAACGGTTCTCCCACAATCTCTTTCTTGTGATATTCACCATTGCTATCCATAACTCTTGCTTTGATATTATCATTTAACATAATACGGAACATATGGCGAAGTCTCGCTTTGATATCTTCATCATAAATCGGTGTTGCCACTTCCACTCTTCGAAGTGTATTCCTTGTCATAAAATCAGCGGATGAAATATAAATCTTATCTCTGTCCGGTGTCCCGAAAATATAGATTCTTGAATGTTCCAGATATCTTCCCACAATACTCTGAACTGTGATATTATCTGTATAACCTTTCACGCCTGCAACCAGACAACAGATTCCCCTGATTATCATATCAATCTTTACACCTGCTTGTGATGCCTCTACAAGTTTGTCAATAATTGTTTTATCTGTCAGGGAATTGAACTTTACTCCTATGTAACCTTCTTCCCCGTTTTTTACATGTTCAATTTCCTGATCTATCATATCTATGATTTTGCTTTGAAGACATTTTGGTGCCACCAAAAGATGTTCTGTTTTGTCCATTACCTGAGCCATACAGATTTTATTGAACGTTTCTGCCACTTCCAAAGCAATCTCTTCATTGGATGTCATAAGTGAAAGATCTGTATATAATTTTGACGTCTTTTCATTATAATTTCCTGTCCCGATCTGACTGATATGTTTAATTTGGTTATTCTCACTGTAAGATATGAGACAGATTTTCGAATGAACTTTTGTGTGATCAATGCCATATATAATTCTGCAGCCTGCCTCCTCCATTCTTCTGGACCATTCTATATTATTCTGCTCGTCAAATCTGGCCCGAAGTTCAACCATAACAACAACTTCCTTGCCATGCTCCGCAGCATCTATTAATGCTTCCACAACCTGGGAATTTTTTGCAACTCTATAAAGGGTCATTTTAATTGATACAACCCTTTCATCATGAACCGCCTCATTTAAAAGTCTCAGATAAGAACTCATACTTTCAAAGGGATAACTTAACAGCAAATCTTTCTCCTCTATCTGCGCAATCATAGAACGATTTTCATCCACTGCAAAAGATATCTGCGGAACTCTTCTGTTATAAAATAATTCTCTATTGCCTCTAAGTACATCCTGAATACTATATACAAAAGACATTTCCAATGGAGATTCGGAATAAAATGCCTGCTCTTTATTCAGCTTTAACTCCTTACAGAGACTTCTGATCACCTTTTCATCCAAAACTCTGGAGTATTCCATTTTTACCGGGCAGAGCCTTCTCCGGATTCGGATGAGTTCTTCCATAGAATCTCTGTAATCAAGCTCTTCATCAGAAAAAGCATCGTCAACATCTATATCCGCATTTCTGATAATTCTGATTAAAGATTTACTCTTTACCGTGTATTTGTCAAAAATTTCCGGCATGAAATGTAAAATCAATTCCTCAACAAGTATATATTTATGACTGTCTGACGGTATTGAAACCAGTCTCTTAAAAAGTCCGTTACTACAAGGTACAATGCAAAGCTTTTCACTGCTTTTTGTCCCGAGAAGCGCCACGGCATAAATATCTTTATTATTTAAAAATGGAAACGGCTGTTTTTTGCCGATAACCTGTGGGGATAAAAGAGGCATTACAGATTCATAAAAATATTTTTTCAAATATGCCGCATCCTCTTTCTTCATATTTTTAAAGTTTACAAGTTCAACACCATGCTGTTTAATCTCATCCATCAGTTCAAAATAAACTCTATCTTTTTTCTTTAGTAATTCTCTTGTGGCTTTGAAAATAGCATCCAACTGTTCACTTGCTGTCATGTTTGTTTTATTTTCTCTTTTGGAATTGGATACAAGCATTTGATCATGGATAGAGCCGACTCTTACCATAAAGAATTCATCAAGATTGCTGGTAAATATGTCAGCGAAAGTAACTCTTTCCATCAACGGTACGTTACGATCTGCTGCTTCCTCAAGCACTCTTTTATTAAATTTAAGCCATGATAATTCCCTGTTGTCATAATATGGCTTACCGGAATCTTTTTTTGTTTTAGACCTTGCAACTGTTTTTTTCTGAGTTTTCACTTTCTGCTCTTCCTTCTTCTCCATAATAATCTTTTCATCCTTTTCTTTGTTATTTCCATCCTTATCATTTGCCTTTTTGCGCAAATTACTCTTTACAAATAAAATTAATCTCCTAAACATATTCCTAACATTTTAACTTGCTTAACAATATCATCATCTGTTTCTACCATTTTTGTCTTCTCTACTGCCTGGCTTAACGGAATGCTTGTAATCTTGTTTTTTACAACACTAACCATTCTTCCGTATTCTTTGTTTAAAATCAGCTCCGCAGCTTTTGCTCCCAGCCTTGATGTCAACACCCTGTCATATGCACAAGGATTCCCGCCTCTCTGGACATGGCCCGGAACAGTTACTCTGATTTCTTTGTCAATCACTTTATTTAATTCCGCTTCCAGTCTGTAACCTGCGGAAATAAATCCATCTGATTTTCTTTTTTCTTTCAGCTCTTTCTTGGAAAGCCGACTTTCCTCCTGTGAGATAATCCCCTCCGCAGCGGCAATAATAATATCGTTCTTTCCTGTTTCTGTCTTCTTATCAATTGCCTTTCGGATTTTATTAATATCATATGGTATTTCCGGTATCAAAATGACATCTGCATTTCCTGCGAGTCCCGCATGAAGCGTCAGCCATCCGGTCTTGTGTCCCATCAGTTCGACAATAAACACTCTGCCATGAGATTTTGCTGTAGTATGAATTTCATCAAGATTTCTTGTTGCTATGTCAACCGCTGACTGAAAACCGAAACTTTCTTCTGTCCCATAAATATCATTGTCAATCGTTTTTGGAAGCGTTACTATATTTAATCCACTTTCCGATAACAGATTTGCTGTTTTATGAGATCAGTTTCCCCCGAGAACTACAAGGCAATCCAACTGCATATTTTTATAATTTTCTATCATACATTGAACTTTATTTCTTCCTTTTTCATCCGGGTCATTAATTTTTTTAAATGGCTGTCGGGATGTTCCGAGAATGGTTCCTCCCTGATTTAAAATATTTTCAAAATCAC
>CALWNA010000003.1 GCA_944382505.1 uncultured Lachnospiraceae bacterium | reverse complement strand
TCGTTATTTATACTGGTTGACAATCTCAGCCATGCATCAAGAAGTTTTTCATTAAGATCTTCCACAACAATCCGCTTCCTTTCTTTGATTTCAATCTATGTCTTATAACATTTTCCATAATTCATTTTACAGCAAATAGTTCATTTTGTGAACCGTCCACAATGCAACATATTATCACTTTTGCCGTTTTCTGTCAAATACATATTACAATGCAACACTATTCATTTTTTTAATTAAATTTTAGCTGCCATGCCACAAAAAATACACGGGAAGTAAACTTGTCTGTAAGCTCCTTTTATGGTAGCCAAAAAATTTACCTCACGTGTATTTTGTCCGCTTAAATTAAATTCCTCTTTTTTGTTTCTGCCAATTTAACTTATATGACATTTTGTTTTTGCAGATTCAAATTATTCAACACTTTCTACAAAATCATTTAACTTCTTTGCCAATACATCCGCATCAAGTCCATGCACCATGCATGCTTCTTCCAGTGTTTCTCCCTGTGAAGCCGGGCAGCCGATACAATGCATACCCTCATTTAACAAAATAGGAACGCATCCCATATTTATCTGTATGATATCGCTAATAATCATGTCCTTTGTTATCTTTGCCATTATTTTTACCTCCTATGGTCAAAAATTATACTTTATAATTATGTCCTATAAATAAAAATCAAATTACATTTTTGTGATAATTTCAATAAAATCAACATTTTTCCGGTTCCGGATAAGTTTTGCCGAAGGTTTCCACCGTCACTTTTTTCATGACTTGCGCTTCCAGTGGCTTGTCATTGTAATCCGTAGCTGTCTGCGCTATCTTGTCTACAATCTCCATTCCCTCAATTATCTTACCAAAGGCAGCATACTGTCCGTCAAGATGCGGGGAAGTTTCATGCATAATAAAAAACTGCGAACCTGCGGAATCAGGCATCATTGTCCGCGCCATAGAAAGAACTCCCGGCGTGTGTTTCAGGTCATTTGGAAAACCGTTCATGGTAAATTCTCCTTTAATGGAGTATCCCGGGCCGCCAATACCTGTACCTTCCGGATCGCCTCCCTGAATCATAAACCCTCTTATGACTCTATGAAAAATAATACCGTCATAATATCCTTTATTGACAAGGCTAATAAAGTTGTTTACTGTGTTCGGTGCAATTTCCGGATAAAGTTCCGCTTTCATTACATCGCCGTTACTCATTTCAATGGTAACAATCGGATTCTTTTCTGTCATACAAAATCTCCTTTTCTTTTACATTTTGTTCATATTTCTTTTACAAGGAAAACACTCTTTTTTCACGTTTTCAAATTATGATATAAACATAAACAAAAGATATTAATCATTTGTTTATGTTTTTTCATAATTTTTTTGGATCGGAGAAATCCGATTCCCTCCCTTTTTTATTATTAGAATATATTTGCGGAAAGGATGCAGTGTCTGCATCCTTTTTGCATGCAGGTAACAGGCAACACCATGCGCAATACCCATTTTTTAATACAGTATTCATTTTAACCAATTCACTTATTTATTGCAATAGCAAAAGTCATAAATAAAGATTATATATCCAAATCTGAAAAAATTCCCCTACTCTTGACAAAGAGCCAAAAAAAGATGGGTTTATTCCCACAAGTGGAATATCCCATCTTTTTTCACAAACGCCTCATGTTTTATTGGACGCTTTATATATGAAATACTCTGATTTGTCTGCGCCAATTATACTTCAAACACTAAATCTCCGTATGTAGGCATTGGCCATAATTTCTTCGGCATTATAACTTCAAGTTCATCCGCCGGTTTTCTGACATTTGCCATCGCAGCCATAACCTCATCCTTATAAGCCTTTGCGCTCTCTTCATTGCTTCCTGCTGATGCTGCTTTTGCTGTAACTTCTTCAAGCGTTGCCGTTGCTTCTTTCATTTCAGCCAACTTTTCAGAAACTTCTGTAAGCAGTTCTGTCTGAACAGTTGCATCAGCTCCTGCCTCCTTAACAGCAATAATTGTATCTGCAAGATCTCCTGTATATTTCACTGCCACCGGAATCAACATCTTCTTTGCCATATCAACCATTGTTAACGCTTCAATGTTACGAACACCGGCATACTGTTCAAAGAAAATCTCTTTTCTTGCTTCCAATTCAGCCTTTGATAAGATATTAAATTTCTCATACATCTTCACTGTAGATTCATCCAATAATATAGGAATCGCATCTACAATTGACTTGCAGTTTGGAAGTCCTCTCTTTTCTGCTTCAATCGGCCACTCTTCAGAATAACCGTTGCCGTTAAATACAATTCTCTGATGTTCTCTCATTAACTTGGCTGTATATTCTTCCACAGCCTTATCAAAGTCCTCTGCGCCTTCCAGGGCATCGCATGCTTCTGCAAAAGCTTCTGCCATCATAGAATTCAGAACGATATTTGCCTCGCCGATTGTATTGGATGATGCAACCATTCTGAACTCAAATCTGTTACCTGTAAAAGCAAACGGTGAGGTTCTGTTTCTATCCGTAGGATCTTTCTCAAGTACAGGAAGTTTCTTAATGCCAAAATTAAGAACTCCTGAGGAAAGACTTGACGTTGCCTTGCCGTTTTTAATAATCTGTTCAACGACATCTCCAATCTGATCTCCAAGGTACATTGAAATAATTGCAGGAGGCGCCTCGTTTGCACCTAATCTGTGATCATTACCTGTGTTTGATGCTGCCAGTCTTAACAATACTGCATGTTTATCAACTGCTGCCATTGTGCAGGCAAGTACCAACAGGAATAACTTGTTATTTTCCGGATTTTTACCAGGTTTGAATAAATTAATTCCATCATCCGTTGTCAGGGACCAGTTGTTATGTTTACCGGAACCGTTAATTCCATCAAATGGTTTTTCATGTAACAGACATACAAGACCATGCTTTGAAGCTGTCTTCTTCAATGTATCCATTACTAAAAGGTTG
The DNA here is from genome assembly GCA_944382505.1 of uncultured Lachnospiraceae bacterium. Taxonomy (GTDB): domain Bacteria; phylum Bacillota; class Clostridia; order Lachnospirales; family Lachnospiraceae; genus Eubacterium_G. The sequence goes on along the minus strand of CALWNA010000003.1, from coordinate 2,231 downwards.
TGATCCAAAGCGACATTGGATACCGAGAAAACCGGTGCAATTTCATGCTGTCCCGGAGCAACCTCATTATGCTGTGTCTTCGCGGTAATTCCCAGCTTCCATAACTGAACATTTACATCATCCATAAATGCCTTTACTCTTGGTTTAATAGAACCAAAGTAGGAATCTGACATTTCCTGTCCCTTCGGAGGCATCGCTCCGAAAAGTGTACGACCGGTATAAATAAGGTCCGGTCTCTTTAAATATTTTTCTCTGTCGATAAGGAAATACTCCTGCTCAGGACCTACATATGAGAAAATTCTTCTTGTCTTTTCATCTCCGAATAATCTCATAAGTCTTACACCCTGCTTGCTGACTGCATGCATTGCTTTCAACAACGGTGTCTTTGTATCAAGCGATTCCCCTGTATATGAACAAAATGCTGTCGGAATGCAAAGAGTATTTTCTCTTACATATACCGGAGATGTAATATCCCATGCTGTATAACCTCTGGCTCTGCATGTTTCTCTCAGACCGCCGGAAGGGAATGAAGATGCATCCGGTTCTCCCATCAGCAAATCCTTTCCTGTAAATGTATTTTCTATCTTTCCATCTGTTGGTGCAGAAGCAAACGAATCATGCTTTTCAGCTCCTCCTGAAATAACATACGGCTGGAACACATGTGTATAGTGTGTAGCACCTTTCTCCAACGCCCATTCTTTCATTGCCTGTGCAACCACATCAGCCAACTCCTCTGTGATTTCACCGCCTTCATACATGAGTTTTTTTACTTTCTCAAAATCGCTCTTTGGTAAACGAACCTTCATGACTGCGTCATCAAATACATTTTCACCAAAAACTTTTTCAATATTAACTCCCATAGCTCTGTTCCTTTCCTAAATATAACAAATTTTTCGTCCGCCATATATGAGCAGCATCACCAAAAATAATACTCATATAAACAAAAAAGGACACTTCTCCAAATAATATTTTTGAAGAACGTCCTTGTCCTTAATCTCATTTAGCGGTGAGGATTACCTCATTCGCCAATAAACTTACACCATTTCTTTATAAAAATCAATAGTGTACATGCATTTATCTAATTTTTTAAACCTTTTTCTTAATAAAATTAAGTGAACAATGTTAATCCACTACTTCTTCCCCCCGATACATACAAACAAGCTGTCTGTTTCCATAATCGTCCACACATGTAGAACACATTATAATCTTATCCGATGCGTCCGGTTTTTCACATTCAAATTTATAAGTGCTCTTATTATACACGAAATCAATCCATTTCTGAAAATCACTGTCATTTTCAAATCCGAACTTATAAACATCCTCGTTTGTATCCTTCGTGGAAAATGTGGAAAATACATAATATATATAATGTTTATGTCCTACGTAAATATCAAAAGTCGGGTGTTTTTTGCAGAAATCGCTTTCCCTGAAATCCATTAACCCCTTGAACATGGAACCATCCAGCATGTTATGTCCATATAAAATACACATACTGCCTTCCAGTCCTGCTGTTCTGTAATCAATAAATATAGAGCCTGCGCCATTGGAAAGTTTATCTGACCCTCGTTTCAGATAAAAATCATTATCACTGTGTTCCACAATCGGGTACTGAATTCTTGTTCCGTCCAGCTTAATATATCCTTTTGCTTCATCATTATATTGAAGCATGGCATCATAGTCCCACACCCATGTAGTAACGGAAGAAGAATATTGTATCTCCGTGTCCCCTTCGCTGTCTTCTGCACTTTCCTCTGCATCCTGAACAAACATTTCATTTATCCCTGTATATTTTTTTTCATCTTCTTTATAATTCAGATAAGATTCCGTAAGACTGTAAGAGGCATAAACCAATACTCCGGCTGAAATTATCAACGCAATAACTCTGACAATAGAATAAATCTTTCTCCGCCGTTTTGATTTTTCCTCTATAGCATCATTGTGAAGGTTCTCTTCCGTTGTCTCATTTTGTTTTTTTAATTGATTGTCTGCTTTTTTTCTCACACGAATACTTCCTTAATTAATATATAAAATAAGTATAAAATCATTTCTTCTTTTTATCAAGCATATTATACGAATCTGTCTGCGTTTTCACATAAAAGTTCAAAATTTTATAAAATGAAATGTATCTGTCAAACAAATAAAAAAGGCTCTAAACTTTACTTGGGGGTAAGGTTTAGAGCTTCTTTCATTTTTACATAAAAAAGTAGGCACAGGAGCCCATATCCTTTATA
>CALWNA010000002.1 GCA_944382505.1 uncultured Lachnospiraceae bacterium | reverse complement strand
GGGGAATTTTGATGCGAAGAAATACTATATGACATTGGGGATTTATGCAAAAATAGCGGCTGACACAATAAAAATATCTGATAACAACAGAGATTTTATACGGGATAACCTTTATATTTTGAAAAATGATATTAACAACAAACTGAGACAATTGTGCGGGAATCAGTATAACGGAGTATGGGCATTGTGCAATGAGAAAGGATCCGTATTTTCTGCAATTCTTCTGGGGGAAAAAACAGATATGGATGAGGAAATAAAGGAACTGTACTCAATTTCAGGAATAGCGCATATTCTGGCTATCAGCGGATTACATATCAGTTTTATCGGAATGTTTGTTTATTCGTTTCTCAGAAAAAGGTTTAAATTTGCAGTATCGGCGATTATATCAATATTGATTGTGGTTGCATTCGGAATCATGTCAGGAATGGGAATTGCAACCATCAGAGCAATTGTAATGTTTGGATTAAGGCTTCTCGGGCAGATACTGGGAAGAATTTATGATAATATTACAGCAATCTCGGTTGCCGGACTTGTACTTATGATGAGAAATCCCTTTGTAATTTTTAATTCCGGTTTTCAGATGTCATTTGCCGCGATGATTGCCATTGTTCTGATATGGCCTGTCTTGTGTAATATTTTACAGTTAAAAGACAAAACAGAAATAAATGCGGACGAAACCGCTAAAAGCAAATGGAAGCGCTGGACGTTCAAGGCAATTTGGCACAGAGTCTTTCTGTCGATGCTATTCAGTATCAATATTAGCATTGTAATGAATCCGATTATTGCATACAATTACTTTCAGCTGCCAACCTATTCTTTTTTGCTCAATATGATTGTTGTGCCTTTAATGAGTGTTGTAATGATATCGGGAGTGTTGGGCAGCGGGATTTCTTTTATCAGTATTGCGATAGGTAGATTGTGTATTCTTCCGGGGTGCGGGATATTGGAACTGTATACAAAACTCTGCACAGTCGTCAGTTATTTTCCATTTTCCAATGTCATTGTGGGACAACCGCCATTTGTATTTATTCTAGTATATTATGTGATTTTGGGAGGGGCTTTACTGGCGTTGGACAAAATCAGAAACAAAAAATCTATGGAAGAAAAGCAAAAAGAGCGGATGATAGGGAAAGAAGGAAAAACAATAGAGAGTAAAATCCGGATACGGATGCAGAAACAAAGTCGAAACAGAAAGTTTGCGCTGGCGATGACAGCGGTTTTTGGAAGTTTAAATATACTGATTTATTTTCTAACACCGATGATTCTTACAGACAATCTCCCTTGGTCAGAAAAAGAAATGAAGATAACATTTCTGGATGTGGGTCAGGGAGATGGAATTTTTATGCGCACAGACAATGGAATCACTCTGACTGTGGATGGAGGGAGCACATCTGTGGATTGTGTGGGACAATACAGAATTATTCCTTATTTGAAATCTCAATGTATTAAAAAAATAGATTACGCCGTAATAACGCACACAGATAATGATCATATCAGCGGACTGATGGAGCTTATGGAACAGTCCGATGACAATGGGGTAAAAGTCAAAAATCTGGTTCTCCCGGACATCCATTTCAGTGATAAGACTTGTCACCGACTGATCCAGACAGCAAATGGTAATGGTGTGGAAGTTCTGTACATAACAAAAGGAAATGACCTAAAGTTGGGAGAGGTGAATATAAAGTGCATCCATCCTGCCACTACAACCGTAGCAGAAGACAAAAATGATTATTCTACCGTGTTAAGTGTTACATACGGACAGTTTTCCATGTTATTGACGGGAGATATCTCAACAGAAGTGGAAAGCGCCATGAAGGATATGTTAATTTCCCATTATACAATATTAAAAGTAGCACATCACGGTTCAAAATATTCCACATCAGACGAGTTTTTACAGTGGATATGTCCCGATTACAGTGTGATTTCTGTGGGAGAGTATAATCTGTATGGACATCCGAGCGCCGAAACATTAAACCGGCTAAAGCAGATTGGAAGCAAGATTTTAAGGACTGATGAGTGTGGTGGTATAACGGTAAGTACAGATGGGGAAAAAGTGAAAATCAAAGGGGTTGTGAATTAGCAAGTAATATATTTGCTTTGTCAATCTATTGCTGATATAATTATTCTATAAATTTAATAATGGAAATACCGTGTTGTGCAATAAAGAATGGTTGCAGAAATAAGGAAGGTCCAAAAGACCAGAAGTGTAAAAGAGGATAAAACGTGAAAACATTATCATCGGATATTAAGAACAGACAATTTAAAAATGTTTATCTCATTTGCGGCGAGGAGGAATACCTGAAGCGCAATTATAAAAATCAGTTGATTCAGGCAATTGCAGGGGATGATACAATGAACCTGGGACTGTATGAGGGGAAAAATATAGACATAAATGAAGTGATTGACAGTGCAGAGACATTCCCTTTTTTTGCGGAGCACAGACTGATTGTGATGGAAGGGACAGGGTTATTTAAAAGTGGAGGGGAAGAACTGGCAGAGTATATGAAAAAAATTCCCAAAACAACAGTATTTCTCTTTGTGGAAAGTGAAGTTGACAAGCGAAGTAAGATGTATAAGGCGGTCAAGTCTGTTGGTTATATCTGTGAGATTAATCGGCAGACCGAGCAGGATTTGGCTGTCTGGGCAGCCAGAATTTTTGACCATGATGGGAAAAAAATCACCAAGGCAAATATGTCATATCTGATTGCTAATGTGGGGACGGACATGGAGATTCTTTCCAGAGAAATAGAAAAATTGATTAGCTATGCCTGGGATAAAAATGTGATTTCCAGAGAAGATATCGACGCAGTGTGTGTAAAACAGTTAAATGTGAGAATATTTGATATGATTGATGCTATTTCGGTAAAAAATCAGAAAAAGACATTGGATTGTTATTATGAATTGATTGCGGAAAAAGAACCCCCTATGCGTATTTTGTATATGATTAGCAGACAGTTTTATTTGATGCTTCAGGCAAAAGATTTGTCGGGCAGGGGAATGCACAAAGACCAGATTGCAACAACAATGGGGGTACAGGGGTTTATTGCCGGTAAGTGTATCAATCAAAGCAGAAATTTTACTTTAACAGACTTAAAAACGGGCCTGGCAGAGAGTGTTAAGACAGAAGAGATGATTAAATCAGGAACCATGGATGAAAAAGTTGGTGTGGAAATGCTGCTGGTAAAATACAGCAGGAAAAATCAATGATAAATGATAATAAGAAAGAATGTGATTTGTGGAATTTTCGCGCCAAGTGAGGCTGCATTTACGACAAAATAAAACGCCGGATTCATAGTGAAACCGGCGTTTTATTTTAGGCATAATTCATAAAAAAACTATGCGATTGTGTTAACTAATTTTGTTAATCTTGAAACTTTTCTGGCAACGTTGTTCTTATGATAAATCCCTTTTGAACCAGCCATCTCAATAAGTTTTGTAGCTGCAGTTAATGCAGTAGCAGCTGCTTCCTGATCGTTTGCAGCGACAGCTGCCTCAACTTTTTTGATTGCTGTCTTTACTGCTGATTTTGCTGATTTGTTTCTTTCATATTTTGTCTGATTAACTAAAATTCTCTTTTTTGCTGACTTAATGTTAGCCATTGTGTAAAAAAAAAAAAAAAATCGGTTTATGATTTCCGCTGAGAGAGATTGGAAATCAAGTTTCACTATCTGCGCCTTAAGGAAATGCGGACGTCTGGCGCAGACATCACAAGATATTTTAGTAGAACAAGCAAATAATGTCAATATTATTATTAAAAAAATTTTGTTTAAAAAATAAAATTTATTTTTCCGGTAACAGGGTTTATTTTTACAGATTTATAATTTAATGGAAAACGAATATAAAATAAAAAGATTTATTTAAGGAAGGAATGGAATATGATACAATAAAAATAGTAAAACGATATTTTATGGAGAACCTATGGGGAAAGTATATGAGGTAGGCGTAAGATGAAAAGCAATAAAGACAAAAAACGAAAGACGGGAGTCACCCTGAAAAATAAGAAAAAAAGTATGTTAAAGGAGTCACAGTGCAGGTGTATATTATGCGTTGTTTTTTTTGTGTTTATATACATATCTGCTTTTTGGGTAAATAATTATATAATATCGGATGGAAAAAGTAATGAGCAGGAGCAGCCCATTACAGTAGAAAGCGAGTACGAACAGGAGCAAATTTCTGCATCCGGCCAGCCGGAAAGCAAAGAAAATACGGAAAATCAATTCATGGTTGCGTTGACCTTTGATGACGGACCGAGCAAATATACTATGAAACTTTTGAAAATTCTCGAAAAGTATAATGTAAAGGCAACTTTTTTTACATATGGCGTCAGTTTAAAACGTCAGGATATAGATGTAGAGGCGATTCTTAAGAAAATGGATGAAGTGGGATGTGATATTGGAAACCATACGATGAATCATTCTCAATTGGATAAGCTAAAACCAAAAGAAATAAAAAGAGAAATCAATGGAGTGGCAAAGATTATTGAATCTTATGTGGGACATGATTCTTTATTGGTCAGACCACCATATGGTGCAGGCATACATAGCAAAAAAGTAAAAAAGAATGTAAAATATCCGATGATATGCTGGTCTCTTGATACTCTGGACTGGAAAACAAAAAGCAAGAAAAAGACAATAAAAAATGTGATGAATCAGGTAAAAGATGGAGACATAATACTTATGCACGACACGCATAAATGGACAGTGGAAGCAATGGAAAAAATTGTTCCGAAACTGATAAAAAAGGGATATCAGCTGGTTACAGTGACAGAACTGGCAGAAGCAAGAGGCGTAAAACTGAAAAATGGAAAGGCATATTTTAGTTTCCGTCCATAAAAAATTATTATCCGTGCATACTAATTACGGAGGTATGGAACATGGGTAAAGAAAAAACGAATCAAGATGCAGGGGCGGGCACTGTTAATATATATACAGATCTTGCATTGGAAGAACGGGAACGGTTTAGCAGAAATGTAGAGATTGAAGGCGTAAAGATAGACAAGCAGTATGACAGAAAACTGAATATGACTACGACCGTAGTGGATATATTCAACAGGGAAGGCTCCAAGGCTATGGGGAAGCCGGAAGGAAGTTACATTACAATGGAAACAAGGCTTCTGAAAGATTTTGATGAAGAAACAAGAAGAACAATTTCAGCACAACTGGCAGAACATATTCATCAAATGTTGAAAGGGGAAAAAATAAAAAACATACTTATTGTTGGTTTGGGAAACTCTCAGGCTACACCTGATGCATTGGGACCCAAAGTGGCAGAAAACATCATTACGGGACAAAATGTTTATTGTATCTCCCCGGGGGTGTTAGCGCAGACAGGGATGGAGACATACTCCATTATCAAAGGGATTGTGGGCGAGGTCAATCCTGACATTGTGATTGCAATAGACTCGCTGGCGGCCAGAAATCTACGACGTGTTACAACGACGATTCAACTGACAGATACGGGAATAACGCCGGGTTCGGGAGTGGGAAATCATCGAATGGGACTGGATGAAAAATCTCTGGGCAGAAAAGTCATTGCAATAGGAGTTCCCATGGTTGTCAGCGGAGCCACAATCGTTAACGATACGATGGAAAAATTGCTTCATATATTATCTTCAGTGGAAAAAACAAATTATATGTCTGATATTTTTAGCAGATACACTTCGAAGGAAAAATATCAGCTTTTTGAAGAACTGCTCTCAGAAGATACGGAGCAAATGTTTGTAACACCGAAAGATATAGATGAGATTGTTGAAAATTTAAGCCGGTTGATTGCCCATTCTCTAAACAAATTTTGTGATGAAATGATTAATATTGCATAATTACATCTCATATAATATATCATTGGGACAAAGTTGAGGTGTACATGTGCAAAGAGGATTGAACCGTCATATTGGACAAATCAGGTTTAACAGAATAAGAATACCGGAAGCATTGTTGCAAATTATTGTGAAGGTAGCAATTGTGTTTCTTTGTATATATATTGCGGTCAGATGCATTGGATTGATAACAGGAGACGAAACGAAGAAAGCAGTTGCTACCACAGTCAGTGATACTACGAATGTAATTGCAAGAGAAATCGTGGAAAATTCAAGCGTAATGACACAGTATATGTTATATGTGGAAAATCACGGTTCCATTACGGAAGCGGCAAAAAAAGAACTTCTCCAGGCTGTTGTAACGGATTATATAGCCCACAGTGAATATACTTATGATACCACGGATCCCGGGTATGACCAGGTGATTAATTTGATATATGAAAATATGAATGCTATAAAAGACGAAGAGACAACAACGGTAGCGGAACAACAGGAGGAAGAAACAAGTAAAGAGAAATCCGTTGAGACGGCAGCAAAAATAATTGTTCCAATGCCGGAAGTAAAAGGAACGGTATACACTGCCAAAAATCTGGGTTCATTTCAGAATGTACTGGATAAATTTTATACAGTGACAGCGACCACCGAAATGTATAGCACAGATATGCCGATTAAAAAAGCGCTAAATAAAAAATTTAGAATAAAAGGAAGCAACAAAAAGCCTCAGATTTTGATTTATCACACGCATTCTCAAGAAGAATTTTGCAACAGTACCGGAGATGTATCAACAACGATTATCGGTGTGGGAGACAGACTGGAAAAAGTTCTTACAGAGCAGTTCGGTTATAACGTAATACATGATGATTCGACATATGATATGGTCAATGGAAAACTGGACAGAAATGAAGCATATGACCAGGCAAGAGTAGGCGTTCAAAAGATACTGGATAAATATCCTACGATAAGTCTTGTTCTTGATATTCACAGGGATGGTGTAAATGAAAATACACATCTTGTGACAGAGATCAACGGAAAAAAGACAGCCCAGATTATGTTTTTTAACGGAATGTCAAGATTTAAGAGCACTGGAGATATCGACTATTTATATAATCCGTATTTGTTTGAAAATCTGGCACTTTCGCTTCAGATGAAAATAAGTGCAGAAGCATATTATCCGGGATTTACAAGGCGAAATTATGTGAATGCATATAAATATAATCTGGATATGTGCAGTCAGTGTATGTTGATAGAGGTAGGTGCTCAGACGAATACATACCAAGAAGCAAAAAATGCAGCAGAACCTTTGGCGGTGTTGATCGATAAGGTTATGGGAGGCAGTGAAGATTAAAAATATCAGTGGAATTTATTTCCATTGATATTTTTTTAAATCAACACTGTTATTTATAATATTTTTGTGATGTCTTTTTGGTTTCTTATTTTCCTGTGGAACCAAAGCCGCCAATCCCTCTTACCGTATCAGATAATTCATCTACTTCGAGAAATGTTGCTGTGAGAAAAGGCGTGATAACCATTTGAGCAATTCTTTCATTCGGACCAATGGTCTTTGGCTCTAAAGAGTGATTGTGAAGGGCGACTGTAATTTCTCCACGATAATCTGCATCCACGACACCAACTTTATTGGCGGGAGCAAGCCCTTTTTTGCAGGAAAGACCACTCCGGGCATAAATAAGTCCGGCATATCCCTCGGGAATTTCCAAGGCAATTCCTGTTCCGATAAACTTTGTCTCACCTGGTTGTATCGTGATCTCTGTGTCAATGCAGGCATATAAATCAGCACCTGCCGCATATTCTGTTCCGTAAGTGGGAATGATTGCATTTCTATTCAGTTTTTTAATATTTACATTTACTTGCATATTTATTCTCCTTCGCTTTTTGTGTACTGCAGATGTAATTTTATTGCAACGGCGTTTTATGTGTAGTATTTATGTGGCCTTCTATCGAAGTCCGTTTTACATCTCTTTTTCCCAAAGTGTAACCTTGCCGGTTTTTAAGGTTTCAGGCAATTTAATAATACGCTGGTTTTCAGAGCCTCTAAATACAAGATTGAGATTTTTTAAAGACTCAATAAAAGGTCCATCCACCAAAACATCAATATATGAAAGAAGTTCTTTTGTTTCAGGCCATTCATTGCACATACGACCCAAAATGTCTCTCTCAAGTTCATATCCGGTATAACACCATATCGTTTTGTCCGGATAAATTTTCTTTATCTTTCGTGCAAGGGGAAGAAGGCCTTTTTGATTTACATATTCCAGCGGTTCACCGCCCAGAAAAGTAACACCCTTATAAGCGTCAAATTTTAATGTGTCTATGATATAGTCAATAGTTTTCTCCGTAAAAGGTTTGCCAAAATTAAAATCCCATGCCTGTTCGTTAAAACAGCCGGGACAGCGATGTGTACAACCGCTGACAAAAAGGGATACTCTGATTCCCGGACCGTTTGCGACGTCAAATGTTTTTATTTCTGCGTAATTCATAAAACTCCATTCTGTCACTGGCAGTGACAAATCATTGTAAGGTTAATGCGCGTCAATCATTCAAATGAACAAAAAAATTATTTTGCATATAATAGATTATAAGGGAATCAAGGATAAAAGTCCATAAAGGAATGAAATAGAGGATGCAGTTGAAGAAAAAATAAATATGGTGTAATATTTAAGTTAGTTGTAACTGACTTCGAATAAATTGGTAAGTCTTTTTAAATTGTTTTTCAGAAAAATTTATAGAGATGTCAATATAAGGGTATAATAATGTTTTATTTAGGAGATTTTTTATGAATTTGGAAATTATAAAAGGAATCATGATTCCCTTTGTGGGAACTTCTTTGGGAGCAGCATGTGTTTTGTTTATGAAAAAAAATTTAAACCGCATGGTACAGAGAGCGCTTACAGGGTTTGCAGCAGGGGTCATGGTAGCAGCTTCTATATGGAGTCTTTTAATACCTGCAATGGAACAGGCGGAGAATATGGGAAGACTTTCCTTTATCCCGGCGGTCGCAGGTTTTTGGTTTGGTGTTCTATTTCTGTTATTATTAGACACAATCATACCACATCTTCATATGAATAGCAGCAAGCCGGAGGGACCAAAGAGTAGTTTGCGGAGAACCACAATGCTGGTACTTGCAGTTGCACTTCATAACATTCCGGAAGGTATGGCAGTAGGAGTGGTGTATGCCGGATGGATTTCGGGAGAAACGGAAATTACGATGATGGGAGCTTTGGCACTCTCTATAGGCATTGCGATTCAGAATTTCCCGGAAGGAGCCATTATATCCATGCCACTGTGTTCAGAGGGGGTACCCAAATTTAAGGCTCTTATTTATGGTGTGCTTTCCGGAGTGGTAGAACCCATGGCTGCATTGCTGACAATAGCCGTATCAGAACTGATTATTCCGTTGCTTCCATATTTGTTAAGTTTTGCGGCAGGGGCTATGATATATGTGGTGGTTGAAGAATTAATTCCCGAAATGTCAGAAGGAAAACATTCTAATATAGGAACAATAATGTTTACATTTGGTTTTACATTGATGATGGCATTGGACGTTGCTTTGGGGTAAGACGGTAAATATTCGCATATATAAAGGAATCTTTACAAGGGAAAGGTCAAGTAGACCTTTCCCTTGTTTTGTGTTAAAATACTAGCGAAAAAGCGTTGTATTTCGAAAGATATGAAAGCGAACAATTATTTTAAGAGAAAGGTGTAAATACAATGTCACATATAGATCAGAGTAAAATAAGAAATTTTTGTATTATAGCACATATAGACCACGGCAAGTCAACTCTGGCAGACCGCATCATAGAAATGACAGGACTGTTGACCAGCAGAGAAATGCAGGCGCAGGTTCTTGATAATATGGAGTTGGAGCGTGAGCGTGGAATCACCATTAAGTCTCAGGCAGTCCGCACAGTCTATAAGGCGAAAGACGGACAGGAGTATATTTTTAATCTTATTGATACACCGGGGCATGTGGATTTTAATTATGAGGTTTCCAGAAGTCTTGCCGCGTGTGATGGAGCCGTGTTGGTGGTGGATGCGGCCCAGGGCGTTGAGGCGCAGACCCTTGCCAACGTTTACCTGGCACTGGACCATGACCTGGAGGTGTTTCCGGTAATCAACAAGATTGACCTGCCCTCCGCGGACCCGGAAAGAGTGATTGCAGAAATCGAAGATGTCATTGGACTGGAAGCCCAGGATGCTCCCTTAATTTCCGCAAAGACAGGACTTAACTGTGAAGACGTATTAGAGGCTATTGTGGAGAAAATACCTGCTCCCCAGGGGGATCCGGAGGCACCGTTACAGGCATTGATTTTTGACAGTTTATATGATTCTTATAAAGGCGTCATCGTATTTTGCCGTGTAAAAGAAGGTACAGTTAAGCCGGGAATGAACATAAAAATGATGGCTACCGGTGCCACTGCAAATGTGGTGGAAGTGGGATATTTTGGTGCAGGGCAGTTCTTCCCATGTGATGAACTTCCTGCCGGAATGGTTGGTTATATAACAGCAAGTATTAAAAATGTTCGTGATACGAAAGTGGGGGATACGGTTACGGATGCGGACAATCCGTGCAGCGAGCCGCTTCCCGGATATAAGGAAGTAAATTCTATGGTTTACTGTGGCGTTTATCCGGCGGACGGAGCCAAGTACCCGGAGTTGAGAGATGCTCTTGAAAAGTTACAGCTCAATGATGCATCCCTCAGATATGAGCCGGAAACATCCATTGCTTTGGGATTTGGTTTTCGATGTGGATTTTTAGGATTACTTCATTTAGAAATCATCCAGGAAAGGTTGGAAAGAGAGTATGGGCTGGACCTTGTGACAACTGCGCCGAGCGTTATTTATAAAGTGTACAAAGAAAATGGAGAAGTCGTTGATTTGACCAATCCTACGAATCTGCCGGATGCCAGCGAAATAGAACATATGGAAGAACCGATTGTCAGTGCGGAAATTATGGTGACTACAGAGTTTATCGGACCAATTATGGAGCTTTGTCAGCAGAGACGTGGAAGATATATTGGAATGGAATATGTGGAAGGTTCCAGAGCGCTTCTAAAGTATGATATTCCATTAAATGAAATAATATATGATTTCTTTGACGCATTGAAATCCCGTTCCAGAGGATATGCCTCTTTTGATTATGAATTGAAAGGATATGAGCCGGCAAAACTGGTCAAACTGGATATTCTTATCAATAAAGAAGAAGTGGATGCACTCTCATTTATTGTACCGGAAGCATCAGCCTATGAGCGTGGACGAAAGATGTGTGAAAAATTAAAGAAAGAAATTCCAAGACAGCTTTTTGA
>CALWNA010000001.1 GCA_944382505.1 uncultured Lachnospiraceae bacterium | reverse complement strand
AAAAAAAACAGCACTTTCCTTCGCATAATTATTTATACAATCAACATTTGATGAATTTAAAAATTTGTTGCAATCTTTTTCTATTGCTTTATTAATTTTTTTTACGGCTTTTGAGCTCCCCTTAAACTTTATTTTTTGATAGTATACATTTGCTTTAACATTTCCGTAAGTGTTGCTCATATCCACAGTTTGCTTCGTAAATTTAGCTTTTGATGCCGCATTAACTTTATCTGTATTATAGAAAAATATAAGTGTTGCACACATAAATATCAATATTATAAATACTTTTTTAATTTTGTTATTTGCGCTTTTTATCATAATTTAATTCTCCAACATATTTTATGTACTCTGTTTCTACTTATTACGGTCATTTTCTTTTATCGTTTTCACTTACTCATTATTATATATTTATTATCCAGTGTTTCTTTACTTCCATAATCAATTTTTACAACTTAAATCCACAGCAAACAAATAAGTATTTCGAAAAAATATCACACGAGCAAAAATAACCGCCTATAATTAGGCGGTTTGAGAGTGGACTAGAGGGGAGTCGAACCCCTGTCCAAAAATCTTTCCCCTGTTCTTCTACTATCATAGTCAATTCTTTAACATTCCCTCGAGAAACCGGAAACTGACATCCTGAATCTCTCGGTAGCTTCATAATGCTCCTGAATACGCAAAGCTTTGTAATCAGGGTTCCCTACAAAAGTCGATGCCAACTCCTAAGCCGTAGGCCTCTTAAGGTTGACAGCCGCCTTAATTAGGCAGCGTAAGCTAAATTATCTTCAGCGTTTAATTTTAATTTGTGATTTGACGCATCACCTGCGGATAGCTTCACCAGATTCCAAGTCCCTGTCGAAACCAGTACTAGCCCTTGCCGGATTAAGAAAAGACTGTTTTGTCTCTTCCGAAGATTATTCTTATGACAGAAAGATAATTTTTTCTTTCCGCATCAAGTATACTAATCCATTATTTCTAAAAAGTCAATGGATTTCAATGGTATTTATAAAAAGCGCTGAAATATATCCCACAAATAAATTTTTTTCAACAAATTCTTTTGAAATTATTCCTTTTACCTCAATATTATTCCGGAAAAGTATGCATATTTTTCTTATATTTTTTTATACTAAATTAGTATATTTACAGAAGGAGATTTCCATGAACAAAAAAATTAATTCATATATTATTTCAGGTATTATTTTTACAATTTTATTGGGCACGCTTCTGCATTTTGTTTACGAATGGTCCGGGGAAAATCCCATTGTCGGTTTATTTTCTCCGATCAGCGAAAGTGTATGGGAACATTTAAAACTTTTATTTTATCCCATGTCTTTGTGGATTTTTTTCGGTTATTTTAAGTTTGGGAAAAAAAACAAAAATTATGTCTGCGCTTCTCTTATAGGTCTGATATCAGGATTGTTTATCATTCCTGTCCTGTTTTATGCATATACAGCTATAACGGGACAAAGCTATCTTGCCACAGACATTATTATTTTTATCATCAGTATTTGTGCCGCTTTTGCCATTATGGGATATATTCTGAAAAATTATAATCTCAGATTTCTGACATTAAAGGCCGGTATCTTTTTATGGGAACTCATTTTCGCTTTATTTGTTATATTTTCAATTTTTACACCGGATCTGCCTATCTTTAAAGAATTTTAATATATTAATCTATCCGGTGAATATTGGTATACCAGCACGCAATCCCGGTTGCACATCCCCCCACAATGTTTCCCAGTGTAACCGGAACCATGTTGGATATAAGGAAATTAAACCATGTAAGTCCTGTTGTATCTACGCCTACATTTCCGTATGCCATATCGGCAAACAGACCTCCGCTTATGTAACTCATATTTGCAACACTATGTTCAAATCCGCAGATAACAAATACCATAATCGGCAGATACAACGCTGCGATTTTTCCCGGCAATGTGTCCGACATCATGGTCATAAGTACCGCAAAACAGACAAGAATATTACAGAGAATTGCTTTAATAAATGCTTCCGTAAAAGAAAGATTGCACTTTGTTACCGCAGTAGAAATTACACTCGCCGCGAGCTGATTATCAAATAATGCATAAACATTTCCCAATGTACACAATCCTGTTACCATCAGAGAACCTGCAAAGTTTCCTATATATACGACAATCCAGTTTCGAAACATTTCCCTTACTTTTTCTTTTCTGTTCAACACGGAAATTATCATCAGATTATTACCTGTAAACAATTCTGTTCCATTGATTATCACCATAGAAAGTCCTGCCGGAAAAATCAGTGCCGCCACCAGTCTCGCAATGGAAGCTTCTTTTATTGACACCGTCGCAGTTGTGGAGGCAACTCCTGCCAATGCAATAAACATCCCCGCCATAACCGCCAGCACAAACATTCTCGGTATAGACATTCTGCCTTTTATTATTCCCGCTTTCGAGTAATTTTTTGTTCCCTCTTTTGTGGATATCATTCTTTCGTACCTCGCTAAAGATAATATTTTTCAACCCGAATAATAATACTACGTTTCCACCAATTCGTAAACCTCAAATTCACTGCAACCATATAGATTTTCACTATAAAATATCCTGTTTGTCCATTGCACCAATATCTTCTTCCATATCTGCCGGAAACACGATTTTCTGTTGTCTTCTTGCTTCATCCATAACCCGTAATGCCATAAGAGAATATCTGCTGTGCCTGTCACTATAATCTTTCTCCCGAATCATTCTTGCCCATTCTGCGGCCTCGAATTGCAGATTCATGTCACAATCTACAATATCTTCTTTTCTCATACTTCCATCTCTAAAATATATGACAACCTCTCTGGGGTTATATATTTCTTTGATTATGACCGAACCGTTTTCTCCCTGAATCTGACTTGGCACTTTACTGTCTGTTATTTTTGAATAAATAAGTTCAGCCAGCATCCCATCATATTTCGCAATAATCGTACCCTCGCCGTCAATACTGTCCGGAAGAATAACCGCCTGGGAAAGTATTTCATCCGGTTCGCCAAAAAGTCTTACCAGCGGATGAACACAATAGACTCCGATGTCTGTCAGCGAACCGTTTGACAATTTTGGATTAAATGCATTTTCGACAATCCCGTTTTTAAATTTATCATATCTTGACGAATACTGGCAATACTGAAAACTCACTCGCCTTACTGTGCCAATTTCCTTTATGGCATTTTCTATTGCCTGAAATCCCGGATCATAAACCGGACGGACAGCTTCCATTAAAACAACTTGATTTTTCTTTGCGGTTTTTATCAGAATTTCAACTTCTCTCGCATTGCTCGCCATAGTTTTTTCAATCATAACATGCTTTCCGCAATTCATCATCAGCATTGCCTGTTTAAAATGCTCAGAATTCGGGCTGGCAATATATACGGCATCAATCTGATTGCATTTTGCCATTTCTTCCAGACTGTCAAAATACAGGCTGCTGCCATGCTTTTTCCCATATTTCATAGCTTTTTCTAAGTTTCTGGAATATGTTGCAGTATATTTTAAATCTCTGCACTGTGACGCCCCCTCCAGAAACCAGTCTACCACAAAGTTTGTTCCTATTGTCGCAAATCTTATCATATCTTTCTCAACTCCCTATAACATTGGCAAAATAGTAAATCTTTTTGCTTTTTAACAATTAGATTTCGGAAGCTCTATCCAGAACACAACACCTTTTTCCAAATTGTCGAACCCATATTTTCCACCATGCAATGCTATTATACTTTTAACAATGTACAATCCTAACCCACTGCCTTTCTGCCCCTGCAAGGTTTCCACCACATCGCCTCTGTAAAACATATCCCAGATTTTATCCCTGTTTTCTTCCGGTACCGGCATTCCTTCATTTTCTACTTCTATTCTTACAAAGTCTTTCTTGCTTATCACTCTTATGTAGACATTCCCGTTTTTGTCACTGTGTTTTACGGAATTTGTTATATAATTGTCAAAAGCCTGCTCAAAATATCTTTTATTTATCCTTGCAAAGCAATCCTCATCATATTCCTGGTGTAAAATAATATTTTCATTTAAAAAAAGATCCTTGTACTTGGTACATGTTTCTTTCACAAGATTACCGATGTTTTCTTCTTCCAGCTCAATCTTTGCCTCTTCATTCTGAGCCGAGTAAATAAACATCATGTCATTTATCAGATTTGCCATGTTTTTTGTTTCTTCCATAATGGAGCTGCAATATTCTTTTCTTTTTTCGTCATCATCAATCAATTGCAGCATCTCAACCTGACTGGAAATAATGGCAAGGGGTGTTTTTAACTCATGGGAAACATTGTTTACAAAATTCCGCCTCTTTTCTTCTACCATGCTCTTATGTTCCAGTTCCTGTTCCAGTTCTTTCATTTGGTTTCGTATCTGTGCCATCATGATATTAATACTTCTTGCCAGACCGGATAACTCTGCAAATTCCTGATTTTCATCGATTTTAACATCAAAATCATTCTCCACTGCATTTCCTGCCACTTTTTCAATTCGTCTGATTGGCTTACTGATTCTGTCCGCAATAAGGTATGAAACCGCAACACCGACAACCAACGCCAACAGGCTTATAATGCCAAAAAACAATTGATAATACGAAAAATGTATCTTGGAATTTAATTTTCTCTCATATATGTACACATAATATGTGTGTTCATCCTGAATAATCATACCATATCCCTTAATCATAAACTTATGGTTTCTCTTTTTAAATTCCGTCTTGTAATGCCTCACTTTCGAGATTATTTTCCTCTCTATCTGAGCCTGGGTTTTTTCCGCTGTTTTGCTTGTGTTAGAAGTATATACGCAGTTGAAATTTTCGTCTGCAATAATAAATTTCACCCCCTGCTCTTCACGACGCATTATCCTCAAATCACTGTGATCAATCCGACTTATATCTGTATTTTTCAGATATTCAAAAGCATTTTCCATTGTATTCAGCTTGCGATGATAGTAATAATCATCCGCAAACAAGATAAACACTGCGCCGGTTATTCCAAACAATAAAAGAAGCCAGATAACCTGTAACACAATCATTTTTGTTCTGATTTTTTTTAAAATTTTACGCTTCAAAAATATACCCCACTCCGTAAATTGATTTGATATAAGGACACTTGTCTCCCATTTTTATTCTGATTTGTTTAATAACGGTATCTACCGTTCTGTATGTTCCGTCATAATCTCTTCCCCACACTGCATCAAGAATCTGTTCTCTTTTTAACGCCACATTCTTATTTTCTACCATATAACATAAAAGGTCAAATTCTTTTGGCGTAGTGACAACAAAGGCATTATCTATATACGCTTTTCTTGCCGTGCGATCCAGCGTCAACTTTCCAACGTGCAATTTTTCCTGTTTCTTTTTCTCTCCTGTTCTCTTTAGAACCGCTTCAATTCTCGCTTTTAGAAGCGCCAGCATAAAAGGTTTCTTTATATAATCATCCACACCATTTCCAAAACTCTTTATCTGTTCATAATCTCCTGATTTCGCCGTCATCATAATGACCGGAACCTCAGAAACTTCTCTTATCTTTTTCAGAACATATTGTCCATCATAAATAGGAAGCATTATGTCCAGCAAAATAAGGTCTATTTCTTCCAAATTTTCTTCAAAACACTCCAATGCCTGCTTCCCATCTTTCGCTTCAAGGATTTCATACTCGTACAACTTCAAAAAATCTGCCACAATCGTGCGAAGTTTCTCTTCATCTTCTACGATAAGTATTGTTTCTTTCATATTTTTCTCCATTCTGCCATTCAGGCTGGTTACTCAGATAATAAAAACAGCCGTTTTTACTGTTCTTTTATGTAATATATCATATTATTTCATTTTATCTAACTAGTTTGATAAAACAAGGAACAAAAAACGCAAAATCACTTTTTTAACTCTCTGTCTGTGATTTTACGTTTTTTATGCTCTATATTATTGCTGTATAAATTCGCATGCCGCCAACGCCGCAACCGCTCCATCTGATGCGGCCGTCGTTAACTGACGCACTTTTTTCGTTCTACAATCACCTGCCGTAAAAATCCCCTGGGCATTTGTCTTGCATTCCTCATTTGCTCTGATATATCCTTTTTCATCAATATTTACCATATCTGCAAAATCCTTATTATCCGGCTCCTGTCCGATTGCAACAAATACCCCGGAAACACTGATATCTCTTATAGAATGATCTTTTACATTTTTTACTGTAATGCCTTCGATTTTTTCTTCGCCTAAAAGTCTGACCACATTGCTGTCAAGAACAAAAGTTACGTTTTCCTTTTTCTTTAATTGATCCACCAGACGACTTTCCCCCCGGAAAGTGTCCCTTCTGTGAATAACATATACTCTATTACAATAATTGGATAAAAAGGTCGCATCTTCGAGTGCCGTATTTCCGCCACCCACTACCGCAACATCTTTTCCCCGGAAAAACATCCCATCACATGTTGCACAATAAGATACCCCTGCTCCAATCATCTGTTCTTCCCTGTCTACTCCAAGTGGTCTGTTCTTTGCTCCGGTAGCCAAAATAACTGCCTTGGCTTCATACTGATGCTTTGCAGTAATGACAACCTTATGCTCCTTATCATCCTTAATTTTCAGAGCTCTTTCATAAACAATTTCCGCGCCAAGGTCCATGGCCTGCTGATACAAATTTGTAGCAAATTCAAATCCTGATACCTTTGAAACTCCCGGATAATTTTCAATTTCAGGTGTATTTACGATCTGACCACCATAATTTTTTTCTTCAAGCATGAGGACCTTTTTACCGGCTCTTAATCCATATATTGCTGCAGACATTCCTGCCGTTCCGGCTCCAATTATTATAATATCATACATTCTTAACTCCATTCTGCTCTTTACTGTGGTTATTCAACCGACTGCTTTTAGAAAAATATCTTTTTATGCATTCAGAAATGCCAATACCTCTGCTTTTGAAATAAAACCCACTGACTTACTCACCGCTTCACCATTTTGAAACAACAGTAAAGTTGGTATGGTCATAACGCCATATCGGATTGCCAGTTCCTGTTGCTCGTCTACATTTATTTTGCATACTTTTACATCTGTGACTTCTTCTGCCACCTCGTCTATTACAGGTCCCAGCATCTGGCATGGACCGCACCATGATGCCCAGAAATCAACCAGAACCAGCTTATCCGAATTTAAGACCTCCGTTTCAAAATTATCTTTTGTTATATGCAATGCTGCCATATTGATTACCTCCCAGTTATTCTTATTGAACTAAATACTCTGTTATTTATAGTATAACCAATTTTTATCATATAGCCAACACTTTTATTTTTCTGATTTTCCATTTTATTTTCTTTTTCCTGCTATGACCTTAACTGCCTGAATCAGAACAGTTGGCGCAAAAGCAAGAAGCACAATCTTTAATAAGTCTAAATTGTTTAAATCAGCAATACTGAATAATCCATGCAGTGCCGGTATAAACAATACCAATGAAATAAATACAATTCCTGCAAAGAAAGCCATTACGCTATACTTATTGGAACTAAGACCAATTCGGAATATGGAATATTTGCTTCTGCAATTAAAACCATGGAACAGTCTGGCAACTGTCAGTGTTGAGAATGCCATTGTTGATGCCAGTTCCGCACTTGTCTTAAGTCCCATATAGAATGCTGTCATAGTCACCAATGCAATCAATGCTCCCTGTCCAATCATCTTGAGCAAAAAATCTTTGGTAAGCAATCCCACCTTAGGATCTCTCGGTTTTTCTTTCAGCAAAGATTCGTCGGATGGTTCCATTCCGATTGCAATTGCCGGAAGGGAATCTGTCAAAAGATTCATAAACAGCAGATGCACCGGGGCAAACGGTACAGGCAGTCCCATAATGGATGTGTAGAGTACGGAAAGAATTCCCGCCATATTCCCTGAAAGTAAGAACAAAATTGCATTTTTTATATTTCTGTACACGTTTCGTCCATTGGCTACTGCCTTAATAATTGTAGCAAAATTATCATCAGCAAGAATCATGGCTGCCGCATCCTTTGAAACTTCCGTTCCGGTGATTCCCATTGCAACACCAATATCCGCTTTCTTTAGTGCCGGAGCATCATTTACACCGTCACCGGTCATGGAAACAATATTACCGTTTCTCTGCCATGCTTCCACAATACGTATTTTATTTTCCGGCGAAACTCTTGCATACACCGATATCTTCGTAATATTTTTGTCCAGTTCCTCATCTGACATACTGTCCAGTTCAAGTCCGGTCAGCGCTATGTCGCCCTCTTCCCAAATGCCTATTTTCTTTGCTATGGCCACTGCCGTTATCTTATGGTCTCCGGTAATCATAACCGTTCGTATTCCGGCGTTTTTCGCATTGGCAACCGCCCCTACGGATTCTTCTCTTGGCGGATCTACCATAGAAACCAGTCCCAGGAATATATAATCCTTCTCAGTCTGGACACTCAGAGGTTCCTCTGTCTCTTTATATGCAAAAGCCAAAACTCTCAGACCATTCTCCGAAAATGACTGATTCTGTTTTATAATTTTATTTTTTTCTTCTTCTGTCATTGGCTTAATGCCGTCAGAATATCTGATTTGGGTACAACGGTTTAATAGTACATCTACCGCACCCTTTGTAAGTATGGTGCTCTCACCGTGTAACTTACATTTTATGCTCATTAACTTTCTTTCAGAATCAAATGGGACTTCTTCCAGTCTTTTGACGCTATTTCTGATGTCTTCCTCATTTACACTGATTTCCTGATTCAGTATTCTGTTTTTTACTTTGATGTTCCTGTACATTTCAAGGAGTGCATATTCCGTAGGATCACCGATTTTTTTCCCGTCGACAATACTGGAATCATTTGTCAATATTGCGTCGTACATTAAATATCGTTGCAATTGATCTGAAATGTCTATCTCATCCGGATGAATCACCTTTCCATCGATATACACATCCTGAACCGTCATTTTATTTTGTGTCAATGTACCTGTTTTATCAGAACATATAACAGATACGCATCCAAGGCTTTCCACTGCCTTCAAATCTTTTATGATGGCATTTTCCTTTGCCATCTTTTGTGTTCCGATTGCCTGTACAATCGTTACAATTGAGCCCAATGCCTCCGGAATCGCCGCAACTGCCAATGCCACTGCGAACATCATGGCATCCAAAATAGCCATGTCCCTGTATAAACAAAGCACAAACACAATAGCACTTATAATCATAATAACAATGGCCAATCTGCTGCTAAACTGGTCCAGACTTCTCTGCAGCGGCGTTTTTCTTTCTTTTGCCGCATTCATTAAATCAGCGATTTTTCCTAATTCCGTATCCATACCCGTAGATGTTACAATAACATTTGCTCTTCCGTAAGTAACAAGACTGCCGGAATGTACCATATTTATCCTGTCTGCCAGCGGCACATCGCCCTCAAGTATCTCATCAGACTTGTCAATATTCGTTGATTCTCCTGTCAGAGAACTTTCATTGACCTGCAGAGAGTAATTTTTAATAATCCTGCCATCTGCGACAATCATATCTCCTGCCTCCAGCAAAACCAGATCTCCCGGAACAATCTCTCTGGATGGAATTTCTGTTTTTCTTCCATTCCTGATTACCTTTGCATTGGGTGATGAAAGTTGTTTCAGGCTATCCAGAGACTTCTGCGCCTTTACATGCTGAACTGTACCGAGTATGGCATTCATAATAAGAACGGCTATAATTACAATTGTACTTTCAACATTTTCTGAAAAAGCCGAAATCACAGCCGCAATAATTAATATAATCACAAGCAAGTCACAGAACTGCTGCAAAAACACCTGAAAAACACTTTTCCGCTTTGCTTCCCGAAGTACGTTTTCTCCTTTTTCCTGCCGTATTTCTTTTACCTGCTTTTCAGAAAGGCCCTGATCTGTCACGTTATATTTGCTTTTTTATTTCTCTGGTGACATTTTCCAATATTCGTTCATATACTACCTCCATTTACTATTCTGCCCAATCTTCGGC